>NZ_JBFRKQ010000093.1:0-248 GCF_041469505.1 Vibrio sp. 10N.286.49.E11 | reverse complement strand
GACGATGGTCACTTATCTATCGATAATAATCACGCTGAACGCGCAATTAAACCGCTGGTTATTGGCAGGAAAAATTGGCTATTCTCTAACACACAAAATGGTGCTGAGGCGAGCGCGATGCTTTACAGCATCATCGAGACCGCGAAAGCCAACGGTCTTATCCTCTACGACTACATGGTCAAGTGCATGAAAGAGCTGGCGAAAGCTGAGCCTGATATCGACGCACTCCTGCCTTGGAACTTCAAACA
>NZ_JBFRKQ010000092.1:0-207 GCF_041469505.1 Vibrio sp. 10N.286.49.E11 | reverse complement strand
CTGTTCTCTAACACACCAAATGGTGCTGAGGCGAGCGCGATGCTTTACAGCATCATCGAGACCGCGAAAGCCAACGGTCTTATCCTCTACGACTACATGGTCAAGTGCATGAAAGAGCTCGCGAAAGCAGAGCCTGATATCGACGCACTCCTGCCTTGGAACTTCAAACATTAGTAATATCGCCCTGTAGGTTCATGGGGCGTTTAC
>NZ_JBFRKQ010000091.1:6331-27005 GCF_041469505.1 Vibrio sp. 10N.286.49.E11 | reverse complement strand
TTCATATTGTTCAAACAGTGTTTGCCATTCTAGGTTGGTGCGTCGTTTTGCCATTTCAACTCTCCTTTGGGTTGGAGAGATGATCTTATTCTTCGTGCTGAAAGATTAGAATGCGGTGTTCATGACACGCTTACGTCTTTGTCATGACTTCCTTTATTTTCAGAAATCTCATTGATGTACCTTATTTATGCTTACTCACAAAGAAGATACACCATGCCATCAAAGATCCTATTATCACACCTGCGTTAACGCACTAATGTTAAATGGATCCAAGGTTTTCAGACCAAACATTTGTTTAGCGTCAGACAACCAGCCCATCTACCTCAATAGTAATACCACTATTGACACTATAACTCGCACCGGCTTTGGCACCATCAGAGTGCACTTTGATTTTTTCCACGATATCTGGAACTAAACGCCTTTCTAACGTTTTATGGAATGCACTTAATGACTGACGTACAAAGTCTTTCGTCAATTTAGGTGTCAATTCAAAATCATTCTGACGCCACTGCCCCTCATCTTCTAAACCCATGCTTTTGTACAAACGCACGTCGGCTTTCATTGAGTCTAATACTTCTAAATATTCACGTGTTTGGTCAACGTCTTCTTCAAATATTCGCCCCAACGTTTCCGTTCTCATGGCTTTTTTGACGAAGAATAAGTAAATCGCTAGCGCTTTAGCTGTAAGTTTTACAGGTACACCAGCCACATCTAATGTCTTATCCTTGGTCGAAATTTTTACTTTAATTTCCGAGCTATGTGCACTATTCAAAGCTGATACAGTTTTTGAAAACGAATGGCTTTGCATTTGGTTGTAAATTGACTCATCAACCTGACGACGCATTCTTACAAACGGGATTTCAGCCAGGGTAACATTAGCGTCCTTGGTGTTTACGACCTTTTTTTATCTCTCCCGACGATGTACTTGTCGTAAGGAGTTGGGTAATAAAATTCACTCACAAACTCAAAATCATCGTCTACGAACACATGACTCAGCACATCTTGCTCACGGCCATACAAAGACATTGCGTAGCCCATGTAAAAAGCCATTGTCTTTCGTCCACCAGCAATTGAAGCATGAATCGCAACATCGTCATTGCGAGTCAACTCCTCTACTTTCTGTGTAATAAAGTCAGCCATGACGACTTGGTCTGCTTCGGCCTTTGCATCATCTAACACATTGCCTTCTTCATCAGAGATCAACCAAATATTGTCAGAACTAAACTTAATGTCTGGAAGTTGATAATCTTGTATTAACTTGTTCCAATGACCATCTTGAAACAACCCTTCTTCTAGCGTTAGCTTAGAGTTAGCGGTAGTAATCACAAATACTTCATCAGGCATTGTTTTACCTTGATGATTCAATGCAAACAGCGTTTCTGTTAGGACTTGAGGGCTTGCGCCTGTCACGGCTACCAAAATATTTTTCAAAATAGGCTCACTAAGTTATTTGGTCTTGTATGAAAAAGAAGGACTTAATAGTTATGCTATCGTCTAGATACCATAAAATTCGTCACCATCTATTTGGTCTGTCTCCTGATTGATAATCTTTCCACAGCCTAGACAATCTGGAGTTAAGTCAGTTGGCATCATAATTATCAAACCACAGTGTGGGCATAGATCACCTTGTGTTAGCATTCACTTAGTTCCCCAAACGCTACAATGTAGCTACCGCCCCAGCCAGTATTGTGCTCTATACAAACACCATTGCGAACTTTCAGCATGCTACAAAGCTGCTCTACCGTAAGTTCAACATCAGAAATATCAAAACCAACAGCTTGAGATAATTCATTGTTGATATAAACAAACTCACCAGCTTCTAAACAAAAACCGAATAGAAACGTCGGATCTTCCTCAAGCTTATCCCAACTCTGCACGCCCTCTCCTGCAATTTGAACTCCAGAAAACGGGGCGAACAGCGGTGTCTCATCACCTTGAATTTTTACCAATTGTATCGTCATATGCGCTAAACCCTTGTTTGTTCGAACGCTATGATAAAAGTTAGATAATTCAGATTGGTATTCTTAAGCTTATGAATGCTCAAAATGAGAAACTCCCTGCGTGTTTGAGCTGAGAGTTTATAGAAAGAGTCAAATTTGGTTAAAGTAGCTAAGAAGTTTACTTGCAAAACCTATAGATAAAAGACACTAATCGCACCCTTAGCCACAGTGATACTTTTGTCATATACAAACCAAAAAAGAACAAACTCATTAACAAAACATCCACCAATTGGTTACCAGTTAGCCGTACTAAGCTAATATTTAGTACAGCTATTAAGGCCGAATCAAGAGACACAACCAATACAATGCCGATAATAAGTTCAATTACAAAATTACTGCTCGATTCTGGTTCTCTCATCAATCTTTACTTTTCAAATAACGTTTAAGTGGCGGCCACACCATTACAATCGCGGTAACTAGAGTGATACTTCCAGATATAGCCCAAAAGGTTAGATTCATTTGTTCTTTTGTTAATGCCATAATTGTGGCTATAGAGCTGGCGGGGACGAGCAAAGCAGCCACAAGTGATACTAACAACAAAACCGTGTTGGATGATTCGTCTTTCTCTTGCTTCCATAACGCATGGTTATGCTCCAGCTCGACGAATGCTTTTTGTTCTATTAACTCTAAATCTGCTTGGCAGCACAGATATTGATACAATCTCTCTGCAAAAGGGTAAGTAGAGACATGAGACATTTTATACGATCGTCTAAATAGGGATATCCGTTCGTAAAGCCTCGCTCTTTGTTTGTTCGGGCTTAAAATCATCTCATCTTTAAAACAACCGAGCGTTGTTCGTTGGCAAATTACCGCGGCTAACAAATCAAGATAGTACTGGTTCGTCGCTAAGTTCCAGTTTAGTGATGATTCTCCTGGGGTTTGATCTACAAAAACAAGACGATTCAGATTAAATTGACAGCGCCAATCAGACCAGTAGTGAAATTGGTTCTCGATAAGCCTCTGTTTTTCGTTTTCAGAGAGCTTATACCTAGGGTTAGAAAAATTGATTCCTGCGCTAAGCTCACTCACGCAAATAGTGTCAGATTGGTCAAAATCACTTACTTGCTTAATCCAAGAACAACTAACAAGCTCATGACCAAAAGCATCTTCTTCATAGTGGCTGTTATTGCTTAGAGGAAGGCTTAGTAAGTCACTAATGTGTTGCTTTAATCCTTTCTTTTGTTGTTCTGAATCCTCCCATAGACAAACATTATGCCTTTCCGTTCTCGGCTCCCATTGAAAAACAGTTCTATTGAGCTCAGCAATACTAGTTGCACTTAGGTTATCGCTAGATTCAAAATGCAAATAAAGCAGACTCACCTCGCCCATTTGGAGAAGCTGTAGCTTGGTAATACAGACCGAAAATTCGTGATTAAACGATTGTTGATTAGGTACCAAAGATAACAACGGGCTATCACTCAATTTAGCTTCAAACACGTAGCGACCTTGTTTCATTGGCCTTAACAAATCGGCACTAGATCGAGTATAGAAGCGTCTTATATCTTTGATCTCATGATCTTGTAAATCTTCGCTCCAATGTTTCCAATTTCCTGAGTTCACAAGTTCTAAAAATGATTTCTTTGAGATAAAGAGCGGTAAAAATCCCCACCCCTGCCATTTATACTCAGCCATTAAGCTTCAACCGCCTCTGTCTTGGGTAAATTATTACTGATCCTAGCTATAGAATAGCGCTCAGCAAGTACACGTACATGCTCTATCTCTTCCACCGATAGTGTATTTTCAATGTAAGCACTTAGCTTTGAATAAGGTCTTTCGTCTCGAGGAATTCTCATATACGAATCACATAAATCAGTGTACTCCCTTAGGCTAGATGCATCCTTTTGTAACTCTTCCTCAAGCAGACAGTAACGAATGGTCAAGCCAGATATACTTGATAGCCTACCCCAAGCTTTCAAGCCTATAGGCTTAGCAGGTAAAGCTTGAGTCCCACACATAAGGATGGCTTTCTGCCCTGACTCTAACCCTTTTGACAACCAATCGAGATTTGCTCGCGTAATATTGACAACTGGGAGACCGAACTCATCAAGTGTGACTTCTCCATCTCCAAAAGAGACCTTTTGCCTTTGATGAAACTCGTTTAAGTTACCTATGATATTTTCGTCATTTAATGCTGTAACTGTCGCCAATATTCCCTCTAAATCATATTCAACGCAGGTTTCTCCAAATGCCACAATCGCTCTTTGAGGCTTATTTTTGCCGACCAAAAAGACCCGTGTTTGAAGATAACCAGATGAGTACCCAATAATCTCGTCAAAGGATAATGCTTCGTCGGTAATACCAAGTGCTCTTTTCGAACTGACCTTTGATAAGTCTAATCCTTTAAGGTTAACTAATTGAGACTCTTCTAAGATATGGTTCGAGCTAATCGTACGTGTAAAGTCGCTAGAGCGAAGCTTATCTACCTCGGTGTAAGGTAACTTATACGCATCTTTCGGCAGCAGTTGTTCTGAAACAGCACAATAGCGATAGGCTCGCTGCACGGTGCGAATTGGGACACCGTGTTCAAGCGTCTCTTCCCCCAACGCTGTTAATTTAAACCTTCCATCAATAAAAGTAACAAAGGAACGGCCTGCCATTTCACTCAAGTGCTTTGTGACAAGTTTTTCTGCTAAACCAGTCAAAGTTACGATAGATTGAACAGAACTGACACCTTGCTCTATCAACTTGAAGATCATTAAATCTATATCACTTAACTCCTCTCTACTTCGCTCTTTTACCAATATTTTCACATTTAGAATAGGTAACAGACTATCTCGAACATAAAAGAGCGTTTCATCAGATCCGATCTGAGAATTTAGTACTTCAGCGTAACTCTTCAAGACATTGAAGTAAGGATTACTATTTGTTTTCTTTTTAGCCATTTTCACTTACCAACATTGTTTTAGAGTGGCGGTTCTGCGGTGCTTTACGCTTGTTTTGAAATGATGGGTTTTGCGGTCGTTGAACCGTTTTTTCGTTAGGAAGAAAACGACTCGCTTGGATTAGCGCCCCTTTCTCATAACACTTACTCTTAAGCAGCACCATCGCTCTCTTGAATTCCACATCATGAGCATTATCTCGGTCTGCACCTTTAGTCAATGTTTGAGAATCACCGATCATTACAAGCTGCTTCTTAGCTCGTGTTTGAGCAACATTAAGTCGTCGCCAATCCGCAAGGAATCCGACCTTACCTTGTCGATTCGAACGCGTGAAGGTGAATATGATCAAATCTCGCTCTTGCCCCTGGAAACTATCTACAGAAGCAACCAGTTCATTCAGTGGCATCTTGAGTTCCAGAAGCTCACCACGCTTTTGTTCTCTGCGTATTGCGTTCTGGATGGCTTTCACGTGATTTGCGTAGGGAACAATAACCCCTATCTCTCGGTTCTCAGCAAGTTCTGGCATCTCCTGAATTGAAGACTTAAGAAGCTCAATAACTAGATTTGTCTCACAAACGTTATCTTGCACCACCGCTCTGCCCTCTTCTGATGTCGACTTTTCACCTTTATTTTCTAACCAAGTCGTGTCTATCCAAATCATCGGCTGTGGGCAATATGACAGTAGCGGTTTTTTCTTATCCATACCGACACCAGCAAAATAGTTGCCCTCATAAAAAGCTTCCGAGACAAAATCACTAATAATGGAAGGACAGCGGAATTGTGTATCCAGCATGATTTTTCGGTCGTCCGGAGCGGCATTCCATAGGTGCTCAAACCAACTCAGTCGATAAAGGTCTTTGTAGTCTCCGAAGTCTTTAGCTTCAACTTCTTCCAGTACTTCATCACTGACGACAGGCGGTAACTGCTTATGATCCCCTACTAATATCGCTTTATTGGCTCGGGACAAAGGGACAATCAAGTTGTGGAGTTGTATCTGACCAGACTCATCTACGATCACAACATCAAAGTCGAGTTCTCTAAATAGGGCTTTGGTATTGATACCAATACAAGTAGCACCAACCACGTTTACGTTTTCGATTAAGATTTTATACAGCGCCTGTTGACGCTCGGTTTTCAATTTATTGAACCACTGCGTGAGGTTGCTATGAATACCCGAAACTTTACGCAACAGTTCATCCAATTGAACCAGTTCTAATTTCGTTACTCTGTCCTCAGACTGCCCTGGCAGAACTACCTCATCAACTAGGGAAGTGACCTTTCTAAAGTAAGCATCAATCTGTTGATTACAGCTTTCAATAAGCTGTTGAGCTTCCTCTATAGACTTCTCTGTATTGGCAATAGAGGCCATAGTCGTTGTTCGTGATTCGCTAAGTTTTCCAGACTTTATATGAGAGCTTTCTATACGGCTATTGACTAGATTGGTCTTTTTAGTGTTTATCCATCGAGAAACAGACTTAAAAATCGGCCACTCTTTTTGCTCAATTTCTTTTAATTGAGCATTTAATCGACGAATAACATTGTCGTGAGAAAGAATATGCGATTCTATTTCAGCCAACTCTACGTGTAAGCTTTTCTGCCTATTAATATGATGGATGTGATCACTTTGAGCTTTATCTGCATTATCCATTTTCGCGATAATTTCATTTCTACTCGCAAGCAGTTCATGAATATAAGTGAGTTGAGACTCTAGGTTTTTCAGTGTCTCATCGGCTGAACTAAACATACGCGCTTGCAATTCAGCGGCTTTATTATCGAGTGTAATGTCCTCCAAGCAAGAGCTGATTTTATTTTCGTTGCCTATACGTAAACACTCAAAATCGTCTTCTTCAGCCAAACGTTCTAGAACATTGTCGACCGCTTTATTGTTTTGCGATGTCACAAGAACACGTTTACCCTGCGCCGCGAAGTACTTCACCCACTGAAGAATAACCGTGGTTTTACCTGTGCCCGGAGGCCCTAGAACCAAAGTGTAATCATTACTACCAGCACCACTATCAATCGCTTTAACTTGCGACGGTGTCGGCGGGAATTTACTTGGAGGTAATGGAACCTTAACTGGGGTAAGAGGCTCATGTTGATACACTTTAGCGGCTAAAGGTAACAACCATGGGTTTTTGGATGACTCAGACTCTAAAGAATCTACAACGGAGTTTCTTACCTTCTTTAACGTCGGTAGAGCCGCAATAGCCAAAAGCGCTTGATCTGGTATTTGTGAATTTAACGCTTGTTTCTCGATGCTAACGTGAATGATAGGTTCATTCTCTACAGGGGTGAGATCCGCCACCTCTAATAATATATCTGTTGGCTCTCGCATTTCGTCGAGCATTTCAAGCAGCGTTGGTTGTACTTCAAGTAAGCGGGAATAATCGAATTCATCCAACGTAATTTCATAGTGAAGACGGTAGGTTGTTCGCTCACTTCGAGCACTGATAGAGGTCGCATTGAAAGGCATACATTGCTGAGCCGCAATTCTTTCGAGTTCATACTCAGAGTCAATGAAACAGCGCAACACATCGACCATCTCTTGCTCTTCGTAGCAAAGCGCCTCCTCTTCTGCTTGTTCTGGTTCTAGCTCTTCGCCCTCCACATTCCATGGAGAATTGATTGCATCGAGTAACTCGGTTGCGTACAAGCCATACTTAAACCTAATATCACGAGCTTCCAATCCATTGCCAAATTCGCGGCCAGTCAGAAACTCAATACCATCGAATTCAAGCAAAGTCCCGTGCTCCAGCATACGCTGACGGTCTTGGTTGTTGGCATAATAAATGCGACTCACCCAAAGCCTAGGTTTTTCTTCACTTTTGGCAACATTAATTGTGATTTTATATTTACCAATAAGTAAGGTAACGATGACGGTATCTTTCGGCTTAAATGAAG
This sequence comes from Vibrio sp. 10N.286.49.E11, assembly GCF_041469505.1. Classification (NCBI taxonomy): domain Bacteria; kingdom Pseudomonadati; phylum Pseudomonadota; class Gammaproteobacteria; order Vibrionales; family Vibrionaceae; genus Vibrio; species Vibrio sp. 10N.286.49.E11. The sequence goes on along the minus strand of NZ_JBFRKQ010000091.1, from coordinate 19,225 downwards.
AAGCCCAAGCTTTATTAGTTGACTTTAGTTGGCTTATAACCGCCTCTTGCCCTTCACCATTGTCAGGCCAGTTTTTATCCAGATAATTATTTTCCAAACGATACAGTAGAGGAAGAACAGAACCATATTTAGCTGATTTATCTTCCGGCCAAAAAGGCACGGTTTGATTGTATGCAGTCATTACGATTACACCTTGCTATTGAGTTGCTTAGAAGCCTCTTGTAAGGCTTTGACGATAGTAAATACTTGTTTACTGCGCTTACTACAGTCGAACGTTAGCCCCTGTTGTAATGCATCATGGAGCTTTGATGGTATAGAGGTAGGCAAATGAATGTTCATCTCATCCCAATCCGAATTATCAAAATTTGGCTGAAGTACCAGTGGTTGGCCCGTCAATAAATAGTGAGTAAGTTGGCAGAATGAAAAAATGTCCGACGACTGTGTGAGGCTCACGTGTCTCACAAACTCTTGCTCTGGAGAGCGATAATGTGCTGTCCCTTCCTCAAGGTAACGCTTTTGGTTGGACAAACCAAAATCAATAAAACTAACTCCAGCGACATTCTGATTTTTGTCGCTGTGCACAATGATATTTTCTGGTTTGAGGTCTCGATGGGTAACACGATAACGATGAAGTTCAACCAACTTCCAACCAATTTTCTCTGCCAAGCGCAGGCGTTGTGCAAACTCTCTACGATTATTTGGTGCCGTCGTTACAAAGTCATTAAGAGGCTTACCTTCAACCCAGTCCATAAGTAGATAGTGTTTATTTCCTTCTTGCCAATATTGATGGCACTTAGCTGCAACACCAAACGGCAAACGGTTCAGAGCAACAATCTCATTTTTAATTGCTTTACTAGCTTTAAGATCCTCGACCTCAATCTCTTTTAACCCGTAATACAAGCCAAGCTGAGGCAATTTGACGCGATAAAAAGCACGTTTCGTCGCTTCGCACTGATAGATTACCTTTTCCTTGGGGTATTGTTTGGCATAGCCACTTGTCGTCATTTCCATGTCTTTAAGACCTCTATCACTTGCTCAATTGTTGGACGGTATTTAGGTGTAACGTGAAGTATTCTCTGCCAAAACTCAGCATATTGTCCTGATAGCTCTAACTTTTGGCACAGCTGTTTCCAATATGCTGGGCGGCGTCCCTTACTGACTAATTCTTTAGTCGATTGCTCAAACGGCAGTTCCCCACTTAACGAATAAAACACGACTAATCCCAGACTAAAAATATCGGAAGAAAACGTTAAAGACTGACCAGGTTCATTTACTTCCGGCGCTTGGTACTTCTGCTCGAACGTTCTTCTAGCATTTAGGGGCAGTGTCGCAACCATTTCTTGCTGACATAACTCGAAATTTATCAACATTGGCTCGCTTCGTTCGGTGACACGAATATTTGATAAGTTAATGGCTCGATGAATAATCTCGGGGTCACCCACGCTCTGAATCTGTTGGATGGTTTCTGCTAATTCGATCAGTAGGTTGAGTTTTTCTTCTCTTGTAGGGTTCGCACTAAGCCATTGTTCAAGTGTTACAGCAGGAGCTTTTTCAACGAACACATAAAACTTGTCTTCAAGTAATTCCTTATCTTGATAGCGTTGAACCCCATCCACTCTGCTTAAGCGCTTAAGCACTAGAGCTTCTCGGCCCAAGCTCTTGAGCTCGGTTTGGCGATGTACAGCACTTAAGTGATCTAAATTAAAGCACTTCACCCAAACCTGTTCGTTAAATAGAACGGCGTTATAAACGGTAAAGTAATCTGTTGATTCCGACTCAACCGCTTCCAGCTCTACTTCATAATCTCCAACGGTGATGGCACCTTGATACTGTTCAACAGGAGATGCAGTCAGTTCCTGTACGAGCCGATTTATTTCCGATTCAAGCAAACGCCGTTTTGGTTTTTTACCAAATCGAGAGCGGCAGAACTTAACGAGTAGCGAAGATACCTGTTCGGTTTGCGCAACCATGACTTCCCCCATCTCCATAAAAGGAGCCGAAACTGTTTGACCATCATAAATACACTCAACATTGGCGTTACGATTCGTAAACAGTACTAAGCCAGTATTTTTTAATTCTGGCAGCAGCGCTTTTAACTCAGGTAGATCTCCAAACCTTCTTAAGGCTTCTCTGAGCTTAGTGACCGGATTCGAGAGGTAAGTGCGACCCATATCATTATCGACCAACAAGCTGTTTCGTTTGTTCGTGCACATATCAACTGCGATACTGCCGTGATGATCTTTCAATTCAAGCGGAATCACACCAAACGGATAAATAAGCAGTCCATCAAACAAACGGGATGAGTTTTCACTCAAGATCGGCGGGCAAGAGACAATTCTAAAACCTTCGAAAAGAGGTTGTGTGAAAAGTTGTGTTGCTAATTCAGCTAAGCCTCGGCGTTCATGTAAACGCTCTTCTTGTGCCCCAACAAACGGATTGTATGGCCAGTCATTTTCTACAAAAGAGTGCGAGTTCGACATAGGAAAGATAAGTGCAGACCAGTCTTGGTCAACAACCGCCGGAAGCAGTTTTTTTTGCAGTTGGCCACTGGTTAGAGCATCAGAGGTTAAATTAAGCTCACACATCATTTGGCTGCTTAAACCGTCACTGGTTAAAATGAACTTCGTAATCCCATCATTATCAAGGTTCATGTGATGAACGATAGGCGTGACTTCACTACCAACAACAGAAATAGGTTGTGATTCAAAGCCGCGAGATTCGGCTCTTTTAACCCCCTTCTCAACTCGATAAAGCCGAATATTTCCTACCCAAGACAATTCAAACTCTTCTGCCTTCTGAGTGATGATGCCAAATGTAGATTGAACCCCATTGTTGAAAAAGAGTTGATGCAGATCTTCTATCACTTGTTCCGCGACAAACAGCTCATTAGTTTGATTCACGGTTAACCAACTACTTAGCAGGTCTATCCCCTTAGCAACGTCGCAACCCGATACCAGGTCTGCGATAAGTGCCTGACGCCCTGATTGATGGATCCAAGTAAAATCCCCAATATTGTCTTTACCGGATACATCCTTAAACTGTAATTCCATAATATTTATCTAAGCCATTATTTTATTATTCACCCAAACGCGTGCACATTTCTGGATGCTTGTTTTGATACTCGTCGATGCACGCTTTGGTTTCTCTATATTCTTCTAAACCGCACAAACTGATGCTTAATCGATCCGACTGCAGGCCTTTTTCAGGTGCCGTTGAAAAGCCTTGTCCCGCTTTTATTGCCGCTTTGTCGCTCAATAGATATCTATCGTGTATAAACCCATGTGGCACACGGATATAATTCACCAAAGGCAAATCAACCATTGAAGCTTGATACTCACGTTCAAAAACACCTGGTAAATTACTGCAATCCATTGTGGTCACGATACTCACGGTGCGAACACCTGCGGATGTGGCCCTACGCAAAATAGCTTTGAGTAATGCATTACCTGGGAGTTTAAAATAGGGATCCGCAATGATTAGATCTTTTCCCACATTCAGTAGTGGAACAGTCACATCTAAGATATTTTGCTCGGTTTTATCGATCCAAAGTGTTGGAGGAATCGACCAACTCGTGTCTCCATCTATGATCTGCTCATAATTGATATGTTCTGCGCCCGCTTGCTCTGACACAACGGCGTTGAATGCTCTTAGTGAGTGTTGTGATGTCATCCAATTGAGCCAATTCTCATATCCACCCTGCAGTGTTGAATCTGCTCGATCTTTTGGTAACACAATGAAAGGATTCACTTTATCTCGCTGCAAGTTATTAAGAAAATTAGTCACTGACTTTTTCTTAGTTGGCGCAATATCAGAAGCCTTAACACTTTGATACGCCTCCCTAACCCACTCTTTAGTTGGGGCTACCAGATATCGACCATTTTCAAAACCAAAGGCACTTTTAAGCAACGCATAATAGTGATATTCCGACATACAGTGAGGGTCGAGTGCAATCTCCTTGTACATTAGAAAAGCTCCTCATCTCTTTCATCAAAGAAACCACTCGGCCAACCTGTTTCTAAATCACCATCATCGGTAAGCAGTGTTTTATGTGCCACAACTCCTGCATCAGAAGACTCTAGGTAGACAATAGAGAGATCCGCTTTGCTAACTGGCGTAAAGCCACTTGGCAACGCTTGATCTGTCGTTTCTCTGATACGGCGAAGTAAGCGCAGGATCAGATGCTCACTGTGAGTTTCAATGAGGTAGTGGTTTTTACTGTCTGTTTGAGTTAACAAATCACCCAATGAAACTTGTGCTTTGGGATGTAAATGCAATTCAGGTTGCTCACAACAAATCAGGCCACGCTTGTTCGATTCTGCTGCAACCACCAAGGGGAAAACTTGTGAAATACCGGCACCAACGTCACTCGCTGACACCTCAATATCATTTGAAAGGTCCCATAAAGTAACCACGTCGTGTTGATACTCTCGTGAAGAAAAATACTTATGATTGACACCTTCGCTAGACGCTTCATCCAGTTGTCTACGTGTGAAATCACTAAACTTATCGCCATCATTGATATAGTCGATTCGCCCTTGCTCAGACTTTTCAACCAAGGCATAACCAAGATCAAGCCAATCACGACCTGCCATCCAGCGGTTAACTCGATGAACCACCTCCATATCAGCATTGAAAATGGTGTCCCAACTCGCCTTACCCGAGTACCAATCCTTTTGAATCACCTTATCTTCAGCATCGAAAGTAGAATCAGGAATTTGTCTTAGTGGTCCAATAGCAACGCTATCTGAAAGAACATCGTTTAAATTGGCGAGCGATGCGACAATCACATCACTAAAAATTTCCTCGATTCTGCGAGTAATCAAATCATGCTCAGACTCTAAACTCGTTTCTAGCCTTTTATCTAGCCTTGGCAGCGCACCTGATCGAGATTGAAAGTGAAACGGCGCGTGAAGAAACATTTGTTGACTATTCGGTAACGATACATCTATTGGGGTAGAGGTTGCCGCTTCTAAAACATGGTGATGAAATTCACCACATGATCCATCTTCTCGAGAAGCCGTTTCTGTATCATCTTCGTCATCCGTTTTAAATAAAGGATGAAGATAGTTAACTCGGCTCACTTCAGCGTTGTCGTTCGGCTTGGTGTTCTTCACTTCCAGAATGAACTCGTTGTCTAACCACACAGATTGGCGGTAAACAAACGCTGTTTTTTCAGCGTGAGACCACTTGATTTCAAACTCAATCGCGATCTCGTCGGCCCATTCACTAGGGCTACTCATATTGAGTAAAGGTTCAGATACGGACTCACCTAACTGAGCCGCTTTTTGAAGTAAACCCTCAATAAACCAAGTGCTATCATCGAAGCTGTGTCCTGCCTGATTTTTTGGTTTCTGGTACTCAACCTTGATCACCATGGTTTTAGAGAGATCTTTACCGTTAATAAGGTTCTTAAAGCCGCCAACGTATTTATTACCGAGCGCTTCAATTCGCTGAGGGTCACATTGCCCCTTATTAATTACATGCTGTAAGTAGAACAGAGCCATAAGGACACTGCTCTTACCGACACTATTTGGGCCGAACAATAAGGTGACTGGTGCAAACTCGATAGTTTGTGTTTGCTGGAATGAGCGGAAATTGGTTAGAGATAGCTTGGTGATATTCATTTTCAGCGGTAATCATTAACTTTAAGTGGTTATGCTGATACAAATCAGCGAGTTAACTCATACTATTATCATCAAATTGCATATATTTATAGAGTTGACATCACATATACAAATTAAAAATTGAGTCAATACTATTAGTGAAGGATGGACTGCAAATCTCAACATTGATAACAACACAAAATGGTTGGGTTGCTATTGTTTAGACATAAGGATGATTTGAACATCTAGTTTTCTAACATGCCGAGTGATGAGGTTCCTCATGAAATATGTCTTAGCTATTCTTTTTCCTGCCATCGGCCTCATGATTGGTTCGCTGGCCATACCTTTCGGGATCTTCATCGGAGTGTTTAGCTACTTTTTCGTCTCTCACATGACTGAGACCAGCGACTTTCCCCCTATGGCTTCGACTTTAGATTCAGCTTCAGACAGTGAACATTCAGACACCACGCCCGATAACAACCAAGATGATCTGTTTGAATCCGACACTATTGAAAGCACTTTATTTACAGAAGACACCACAACGTTCGATGACAATGCGATTAACCCTGCAAACGGGTTACCTATGATCGGTGGTATTGGAGGTGTGGATGTGGAAGGCAATCCATTCGGCCTAGATTCATCAGATAGCTTTGATAATACCAATCTCTTTGACGACTCAATCAGTTCACTGAATGACGATAGCATGAACAGCAGTTTGTTCGACGACAGTACAAACAGTTGTTTCGATGATTCTAGCCTATTTGATGATGACAGTTTTGGCAGCGGCAGTTCAAGTTTTGATGACCCGTTTTCATAACGGAGCCTTTGAGTAGCTTAAGGGGTTAGGCGAGCAGGATTGGCAATAAAGGGTGGTCTTTTTCTTGATAGCAATGCTGAACAACCTCAGCATTGCTAATTTAAAGGTATATCTAGGGCGTAGCTTTACAGTTCACCAGAGAATGCTTTTTGGGATAAAGAATCAAAAAGACTCGTTGAAGACTGACTACTTTCAATTACTCTACCTTGAGCTAATCGGAATGCTCTCACAGTAGAGGAAAACTGTCTTTGAAGTTCAATTGGCGGGATCGGAAGCATCAGCTCAGACAGAATCTTTTGATTTATATTTTGAATATTAGCGCCTTGCCCCCCCTTCAACATTGCGTGCTTCATTGATGGGATTCGCATGCAGTAATTTACAAAATCGGAATCCAATTGCTCCTTCGAATCGATACGATATCGAATACAGAAACCACTATATGTAACATCTTCATTTTCAGGATGAACAGTCAAACAGCGACCAACCAAAGCCTTATTACCATTAGATCTTACGAACAATAGATCACCATCCTCAAGTAGGTAACTTTTATCTGGCATTTCGTTTAACTCAATTGTTGAGAGTGTTGCAGTACCTAAAATTCGGTCAAAGGACTTGAAGTCACCTACTCCAATAGAATATAGACTTTGTCCTGCCTCACCTTTGCCATAATTCATACCATTTTTGAAGTCACCAAATTTTGTTAGTGATGACTTCTCCCACCCTTTCGGATTAGTAACCGGATCACCAAACATATCCAAAAAGACACTGCGTAGGAACTCATCGGCTAGATCGATGGCTTGCTTGCGCTTTTGGCGGATGGCATCAGCTTTATCTAAAATGGCTGCAATGCGTTTTTGTTCTACTAGCGGTGGGAGCGGGATTCTAAACTCTTTTAAATCGGTTGCGGACAAGTTCGGTTGCGCAGCACCATTTTCAAAATTATCTATTTCACGTCTACAAAGGTTACTAGCAAAATAGTGTTTTAAGTAACCCGTGAACACTTTTTCAGAAGGCCGGACAATAACTAATGATGATGCAATAGCCCCTGTCATTTGCTCTGTAATTAGCGCAAATTTACCAATAGAGCCACGAAGACAAAATAGAATGTCTCCTTGAGCTACTTTGCCGCTACTTAATGAATCGTACTTTGCTTCAGTAATGTAATTAAGGCTACAAGAGTCAATACTATGTTCTTGGCTTAGACTGCCTGCATTTATGAAAGCTACACCCTCGTCGACAAACGAGCCTTTAGCAGGGTAGTTCTTCCCTCGGTCACCATTGATAAATTGAGTTATTTCTCCCAATGAGACAAAGTTTTGACTCATAGCATCCCCTCCAACTCATTCAAGTCAGCCAGAATCTCATTCTCAAGCGCTTTCAGCTTAGCAAGAATCACCTTAGGGTCCTCGTACACTTCTTCCTCATACACCACTTCTTTGTAGCGGTTGATAGAAAGGTCATACTTTTGCGCTTTAATGTCTTCAGCTGAAACCATAAAGGCTTTCTGCGTTTTATCACCAAACTCTTCTTTCAATGTGGCTGTATCATTCGCTTCGTATAGCTCGCTATAACGCTTCCATTTCGCGAGAGCTTCTGGAATATCGTTATCTTTGATTGGGTTACGCTTATCATCTAGTGAATAGCCGTCTGCCTGCATGTCGTAGAACATCACATTGTCGGTGCTGCCGCCTTTGGTGAAGATAAGAATACCGGTAGAGACACCCGCATAAGGCTTAAACACACCACTTGGTAGCGAAATCATGGCTTCTAGTTGGTTATTGTCAATCAGCTCTTGACGTAAATCTTTATGCGCCTTTGAACTGCCAAACAAGACACCATCAGGCACGATGGTTGCGCTGCGGCCACCAAGCTTAAGCATGCGCAAGATTAACGCCACGAATAGCAGCTCGGTTTTCTTGGTTTTCACCATTGAAAGCACTTGCGGGTTTACCGACTGCTCATCTAGGCTACCCTTAAACGGTGGGTTAGCTAGAATTTTGTCGAAGAAATTCTCTTCTTGCGCTTTGCCTGCAAAGTTCTTATTCAAGCTGTCTTGATAGGTGATATTGGCAGAGCTTACCCCGTGTAGCAGCATGTTCATTGCTGAAACGCGTAGCATGGTGGTGTCGAAGTCAAAACCCCAGAACATTTTATTATTAATGTGGTCTTGGTATTCGTGCAACATATCACCGGTGTAAACGTTGTTGCCGTCTTCATCCTGGTAAATGCTTTCTGGGCTAGTGTGAGTACGCGTTAGGTATTCCATTGCGCGAGAAAGGAAGCCCGCTGTACCACACGCAGGGTCACAAATCACATCTGTTGGTTGCACATCCAGCATTTCAACCATCATATCGATGATATGACGAGGCGTACGGAATTGTCCGTTGATCCCTGCAGAAGAGAGCTTGCTTAGCAGGTATTCGTAGATATCACCTTTAACATCACTCTGCTCGAGCGGAAGCTTATCAACCATTTCAACCGCAGATAGCAGTACCGATTCACTACGGATCTCCACATCAGCATCAGCCATAAACTGCGCAATATCTGAACCATTAAGCTCGATATCAGAAAAGTGAGGAAAAACGTTGTTACGCAGGTGAGGAAGCAATTCAGCACCCGACATGTTTTTAAAGTTTTGCCAACGCAGTAACTGACCTTCAGGCGTTTCCGGAAACTGGCGATTAAACGGTTTACCTGTACGTTTAGCCTTTTTCTCTGCCGTGGTTTCTTGCATATCTAACATACGAGAGAACATTAGGTAACTGATCTGCTCAATCACCACCAGCGGGTTGGTTACCCCACCCGTCCAAAATTTTTCCCACAGACCATCGATATCGTTACGTAATTGACCAGTTAGCATAATGCGCTCTTCTTTTAGTGGCTGTTAACTTTGCAAACGACAAAGTTAAGAGGTGTAGATTATGAGATTTTATAATGATTAAGGGAGTTCGTAACCTTACAAACTCCCTTTTCGGTGTTTTGAATGACCGTTTGGTTAATGTGGCATCAAAAATGGCTGCATTAACGCTTCAAGCTCATCCGCTTTTGAATCGGTGAAGATATCTAAGCCTTCGCCATCAGTTAGGCGCTCAAATGGCCCCTCGTATAAATCTGCGACTTTTATACGCCCGTTCTGACAAATAAAGCGTTTCAATTGATTCAAAAACTGCACTTGCTTGTAGCTAAGTTGGTTATTTTGAATGAAATCGGTAAAGCGTTGATTGACCAGATCGGCGTCTAAGCCTACCAACTGAACCAACGTTTGGCTCAGTTCTTGTGACGTTCTGCCATAAAATGCGTTCAAGGCATTCGCATCAACACCGGGGTGCTGCGTTAAAATTGTTGAAGTCAGTGATTTTAGTTCATCTTCTGTCACTGCTTGGTTGTTATGAATCTTCTGTAATACTGGATTATCAGCGAGCATTTTATCGAGAATGTCTTTCAAACGCTTACGGTAAACCATGGCTTCTGTTTCATCACCGATAACCACTACACGGTCAGTTTCACGAACCTCGCCATCTTGCGCTGTGGTTGTCTGAATATTCTCATAGGGAGACAGTTCTTTCTTTTTGAACTTCATGATCCCACGCAGTTTAGTACGTGTGTTTTCAAGCTGCTCTAGCGTAATATCTTGCCAGTATTTCTGGGTTTGCACTCTTGCGATTTCATCACCTTGTTTACGCACTTCTGTGATGGTCACTGCTAGGTTTTGTAAACGAGAGATGTAATCCGCTTTTAGGTTCTCGATCTCACTACTGCCCGATAACTGAGCACTTTGGATTTGCGAAGTTAAGCGATCTAGCATTGAGGCATCTTTATCTTTTAGTGTGCGATTACCCATCAGAGGCGCGATTGTAGTTTCCAGTAAATGCCTAGTGGAACCATTCATTTGGAGTAACTGATCAGTTTCTTGGAGCTGTTTTACGTTTCTCAGCTCACGGCGAACGGCAATTGCGCCTTCGGGTAGGTCACAAATATCCGCTTTCATCTGCGCGCAAGCGAGCTCAAAGGCTTTAACGTCGGCACGCTTTTGAGCTTCATCGGCAAGTTGTAAGCGTGCTTCAAAGACGGTTTGCAGCAGTGAGCGGCTAACGCCAGTGTCTGCTTCTACATACTCTTCTTCAAAATATTCAAAGTTGCCATAGTGGTCGAAAATCAAGAACTCTTCTTTGTCTTTATCGGGGCCAAACAGATCTGGACAAAGTCTTGTACCACGCCCAATCATCTGCCAGAACTTCACCCAAGATTTCACAGGGCGTGCAAACACAAGGTTGACCACTTCTGGAACATCGATACCGGTGTCCATCATGTCTACTGAAATAGCGATACGGAAATCGTTATCTGGCTTTTTAAACTCGTCAATTCGAGCTTCTGGTCGATCAACGGCATTGTGGATCACCTTACACACTTTACTGCCGTATTGTGGATACAGATCTTCACAGAAGAGTTTCTCAAGTTGTTCAGCATGCGCTTGGTTTTGCGCAAAGATGATGGTTTTCCCCACTAGCGACTTAGTGGCATCTTTAATGCCATTTTCCATCAAGTTCTCTAGGATGGCACTGTCGGTTTCGACACTGAAAATCTTCTTGCCAATGTCTTTGCCTTTAATGGTGGTATTTTGCGCCTCTTCTTCTCCGAGATCTTCTTCAAGCTGCGCTTGTTGTTCTGGAGTGAGTTTGCTGTAGTGGATACCATCACGTAAGAATTCGGTAGTGAACTCTTTTACTCTGAATGGATTTAGGAAACGTGGCTCATGCGAGATCGCTTCTGCTAGGTCGAAGTTAAAGGTTGGGTCGCCATTTTCACATCCAAACAAGTCATAAGTGTTACGCGCAATGAACTTGACTGGTGTTGCAGTTAAACCTACCTGCATTGCATCAAAGTAGTCGAAAATGTCACGATAGCGGTTATAGATACTACGGTGTGATTCATCGGCAATGATCAAATCAAAGAAGCCTACATCCAATTGTGAGAATCGGTTCATCATACCTGGGTAAGTCGAGACGAATACACGAGCTGACTGGTCGACTTGGTTTTTCTCCCCGATGACACAACGCGGTTCACTTGGTAAAAAGTCTTTAAACGCTCCATCGGCTTGACGGCGCAACTCTTTACGGTCACACAAGAATAGTACGCGCTTAACCCAGCGAGAACGAAGTAGCAACTCAACTAATGCAATGGATACACGAGTTTTACCCGTTCCTGTTGCTTGAACAATCAGTGCCTTACGGCGCTGATTTTGGAATTGGTTGGTCACCGATTTGATCGCCTCAATCTGATAAGGTCGACCTGCGATGTCTGCGCTAGGGTTGAGTTGTTCTAAATTTGGATCTTTATGTAAATGCTGGTATTGCAAAAACTTCAGGCTATCTTTGGAATAGAAGCCAAACACCTGACGATAGGTGTTGTATTGCTTGGTATCCCAAATACAAATCTCATAGCCATTGGTATAAAACACAATCGGCTCTGGACAGTTATGTTGCTTTGCTAGACCTTCAGCATAATAGCGAGCTTGCTCCCTGCCTTTTTGCATATGTTCACGCGAACGTTTCGCTTCGACAACGGCAAGTGGCGTACCGTCGTCGTCCCAAAGAACATAATCAACATACCCTACTCCGGAGTTTGTCGGTTGGTGTTCGACTTCAACTTCAATGCCTACTTTTTCTGGATCGTTAATATCCCAACCAGCCTGAGCCAGTAATGTATCAATTAACAACTGACGAGTTTTATTTTCATCCCATTGAAGGCTGTTCGCCGTTTGTTGACTACGCGATTTCGCCTGTGCTTTTGCTTGCTTGAGTTGTTCAGCCGTTAGCTCGACCTGAGTTTCTGCTGCTTGTCGCTTCTGGCGCTCGCGCTCTAATTCATCAAACAGCGCTTGTTGCTTCTGTTCGTTCTCTTCAATAGCTTTATCAAGTTGCTTTTGCGTTAAAGAGCTTGAGGTAGGAGCCTCTGGATATACAAGCTCATTGAGCTCGGACACTTGAAAGCCGTAATAGTTAATCGCAAGGTATTGAGATAAAGAGTGAGCTGTACCCAGTGCCGCATAAGCTTTACGCGTCGAACCGTCGCCACCATGTGCAGTGTCATTTCCTTCTACTCGCAAGAAATGAAGCTGATCTCGAAGGCGCGATTCAGTGACATCAATAAAAGCATCGTTCTTTAGCAGTTCCATAAAGCTTGCCTGCGGAAGCCTTGCTAAACCATCAATGGCATAAATCTCTTTGGTGACTTCTTCGGCAAAGCCACGCAATCGCGTTATGGCGCTGCCAGGGTCTAAATGTAGGATCTGCTCAGCGAGGTATCCTAAATTTGCCAGTTTTTCGTTATGTTCACGAATGAGTTCGAAGTTTAAAGAAATCGCCATAAGCCATTGATACTCCAAATTTGAATTGCATACCTTATATCAAATAATCGCTCTTATTACGATGACCGTGTATGCAATTGAGTTATATATTTCCGACTTTTGCTGCA
>NZ_JBFRKQ010000091.1:0-5599 GCF_041469505.1 Vibrio sp. 10N.286.49.E11 | reverse complement strand
TGCAGCAAAAGTCGGAAATAGTGCCAGTTATTTGTAAGTCTTTACACGAGTGGGGATCACCACGACATCAAGGTTATGCTCTTAGATAGAGCAAAGCCTGATTGTTTGTACATGATAGATACCTTTCATTGACGAGAGGTATTCTAATTGAAGCGCGTAAATGATAGCGACTTATAAGCTTACATCTCATACCAATATAGCCATTCAACGAAGCTATTAAATGTCATCTCTTTGTGTCTAATAGAACCATCATCTAGCACTTTAATATTTTCTTCAATGCAGCCATTGCACTTCACAATGATAGTCTTGCCTCTTAGGGTCGCTTCATAGCTTTTCTTACCTGTAACGAGACATTCGTCATTGTTAAAATGTGCGATAATTCGTTGAACTATTTCATTTTCCATCATTTTACTCCCTTAATTCAGAATTGAGCGTAAGCCGTCAACACTCAGAGGATTTGTTCCTCGATGTAAAATTGAATGGCAGTTTGAACAGACTGGGATTAAGTCTTTAACTGGATCTACCTTGTAGCTTTTAGCGATGGTATTAAGGGGCTTGATATGATGAACTTCAATGAACCCCGACCCATGAGGTCCGTACTTTTTCGCAAAGTCGAAACTGCAAATCTGGCATCTTGTACCGTAATATTCGATACATGCTTTTCTTGCCTTTGGATCCCTTTCATATTTATTAACAGTGACTTGTTTAACAGCTCCTTCAACATACTCCTGTGGCTCTTGTGTATTGATTTCACCACTGATCGAAGAATCATCAGCTTGTTTAAGACCCCAATAAATTTTATCAACCTGATTCTGTGCGCTGACATCTGTTAACTTACCTAAACCTTCCGGTGTAATTTCTCGCACAATGATGTAGTAGCCTGAATCTGGGTTCCCCCCATTAGGGTTAAGACCAATCATTTCTACTGGTGTACCAGCGTACGTTTCAAATTTGTGCCCAATAGAAAAATTGTACTCAAACAGATCACCATCATTGTCTCTAACCACGTTGAGCGTTCGATTATTAACTTCGGTAAATGTGTAGGTTGGTTTCTGGCCATGTTTACTGGCTTTTCTTGTATATTTAGTCATTTAGAACTCATCGGTTTGGAGTAACTGTAAAAATATCGAATAATTATCAGAACAAACTATCAAAATCGCCTTCACTTTGTTGTGATAATAGCTCTGACCATTTTTCTACCAATTTGTACGCTGTTTTTGTGCAGTAATCTGCGCCATCTTCTCGCTCAACACCAATAACATGCTGCTCAGTTAACAGTAAATAAGCCGCGAGTTGCTGAAGATTGCCTGTTTGTGCCAACCGATTAACATCAGGCTCGTATTGCGAATACTCATCCGCCAAATCTTCATCCACCTCATCTGGGTCATAAACCCCAATTGGGTCCCATTCGGTTAGCAGCACTTCACTCACTGTTTGAGAAAAGCCATTGTCAGCTTTTGCTGCCGGTAGCGTGGCTAACATCGCGTTTAGCAGTTGAGTAATACCGTTGCTAACCACCTCAGCACAGTTCAGTTCATTCGCATACGCAAAGCCATGCGATCCGATTAACTCGTTGGGTGACTCGTCCCAACCGGGCAGATAAGCGTGATAGCCCACCAATGGGTTCTCTTCCTTCGCGGCGTTATAATCAACGCACACGACACTCTCGCTCACAGGTTGCGGAAACGGTGTCAGGGGGAGTGTGTAGTGGCCGACGATGACAGGAAACAAAGGTGGCGTGTTGTAAGCCATTGCACCACACTCAACGGGCGTATCGGGGATGGATGTTTTTTGAGCAGCTGGAACCACCGCCAATTCTCGATAGCTATCTACTGCGTACTCGTCTTTCCACCAAGCAACACGAATGTCGTTACGCTCAATGCCATTCTTATCTGCAAAGCTAATGCCTTGTGGCAAATGTGCTTCTGGCCCTTTAAGCAGAGTTTCAATTAGACCAAACAGTTCGTGATTACGATTAAAAGCCTCTTCCCAATGTTCTGATTTTAGTGAACGGTCTGGATTAAGGTACTGCTCTAAGCGTGCGATGCTCTCTTCGTGCCAGCAGGCATGAATAGCACGAATATCGCCACAATTAAGATACAAAGGCAGGGTCATAAACCACTCGACCCAATGTTGATGTAATGGCGAGTCTTCACCAACCTGCGCGAGAAAATGCGCGTGTTGTTTTTGATTGCCTGCTTTACTGCGATCGCGAAGGTGCTTTCCGTCAGCGCCCTTTAGGTACCAACCCACCGCATTAAACTCGTGGTTGCCTAGTAAGCAAAGCGCTTGTTTATTGTCGACTAAGTTTTTAACCGTATTCAGCGTCGCGATATGATCGGTTGCTGAATTTGGGCTGTTATCAACTAAATCCCCAATGAAGACAATAGTGGTATTAGAGTCATCACTCTGTTCTGGTAGCCCTTGGCTGTCGAGCAAAGTGGTTAATTTATCTTGCTGAGCATGAAGATCGCCAATAAAAAACACGCTTTCCAAATGATGCTGTTGCTTAAACTGTAACCCTTGCTCTAGCTGCAGACAGCGCTGCTCAAGCATTGGCCGCATCACCTCTTGCCAATAACGTATATCAAGTAGCCCACCCGACATACCACCTTGATTAAGAGACTCGATATAAATGTCATTGCTGTCGTTTGCTCGCCATCCGACTAGTCCTGCTTCACTCGATGCAAGCCTTGCTTGCTCAAGTAGTGTCACAACGTAATCATCCACCCATTTAAGTAAGCCTACGGTGGTGTAGCGGTCGCTATTGGCGATTAACTCGACGGGTAAGATGGACCATAATGCGCTGTTACCACGCAGGCCGTATTGGTTTAATTCACTGAACAGAGTGGTAATATATTTGCTTTCAATTAAGGCCAAGGAGTGCTCCTACTGCTGACGCTGTTTATTGATGATTATCGAATGGTGAGTGGGTTATTGAATCGCCCGCTGGCTATTGGGCGATTTTATCCTCGCAATATTGCCAACTCGTGACTCCTCGCTATGTAGCGTTTATATCGGTACTGCTGCATAAGATTCATGAAGGTTCCTTGTCACGATTTATTGGACTGCTACGATATACGATATTACGTTTTGATTATGTGACCCGTTTACCTAAAATAAAATGTGTGGGATATTGGTAAGCTTACAAAAAACAATCAATTTATCTTGGCTTTTCTTGCTGATTCAAGCCAATCAAATATAACTTTACGGGTACTTTCGGTTGCTAGTTTATTTCGAGCGCCAGCAATTTGATCGATTTCAAAGGGAAATGATTTGCCGGGAAGAATACTAACCCCAATGGTCATTCGCTCAGGTTGAAAAAGTCTAAATACAGCATACCGACCTTGAGCAATACGGTTATGATAAACAGCGATACAATGGCGCATCTCAGCGCCTTCCTTGCATAGGTCATCATAATCTTGGATCTGCTCTATCTTGTCTGTCTTACAAAGGCAGCGCATATAGGGTATATTGGCGTCAATGGGCCTCATAGACTGTGTTCGAGCTAAGTTATGTCTTTGCACCCAATCATCATGCAACGCAACCAAAGCCTCATTGTTTTCAAGGCGAACAATGTTTTGCATTGGCTCTTGTACTCCCAACGCTTGACCAAGTCGCAATGAATCTTCGATGCATAACGTTAGTTTTAGTCGCGTTGTGTAGCCGGTGTTCTCCAATGATTGACCTAGACGTGTACCTGTCAGAAATGGATGTGTATTGTCTAATGATAAGCTAGAGAAGTTGATTTTTTTGTAATGACTGAACCTCTTATAATGGCAAGTTCTGGCATCAAGGAGCTTCATCACGTGGAAGATTTCCCCCGCACGTTCATACGTCAAATCTAACTTATCGATAAATCTTAACGCAGACTTGGTGCCTGCAAGTCCAAGTTGCTCTAGGATCTTTCTTTGTCCCTGATTTGCTAGTCCTAGAGCCTGTTCATTATCAATAGGGTAATGCTCACAGAGCATCGCTAGAATAATCGGTCGGACATTTAGTATCTCTCTAGCGTTGACACTATTAGCTGCAAGCCAGAGCATTTGGTACTGGTGATCTGGAAAAATTTCACTCTGAGCTAACAACGGTTTAGGAATGGCAGATAACCACCCATCTCTGGTCGCCTCATTACAGATAAAATCTAGGCCAATACCAATACCTCCCTCAATCATATCTTGTCTACCATCTGGATAGTTGCGATAAGCCGTTAAGCGATCGCTCCAATGACAAATAACGATATCAAAGTTATATCCTATTGAACTAGTAGGTATAGTTGCTAAAGAAGTTTTCATATTATTCAAACACCAAACTGTTAAACGATAGCGGGTTAATTTTTTTCACCTTAAGCGGCCTCTAAACGAGAAATGATGGCTTCTAAAGGCAGGTCTTTTTCACGGATTAACTCAACAACGGCTTCACTATCTTGTTCGCGGTTCAAAGCTAACGCATAGTTTAAGTCATCAATGAGTGTTAGTGCCTGCGCTTTAGTCAGATTTCGTAGCAAACTCACTCGATTATCCGCTGACATTGTCATCAACTCTAAGGCGGAATCTTTGGTTTGTTTAGCTGAATGAGCAATGTTCTGCTTTTTTGCTTCTTTAGAAGTGGTTAGGCTTTCTTCTTTCTCCCTCTCTCTCGACGGAGAATCTATGCTCACGACAGTCGTAGCTCGAAACTCTCGAACATCAGACTCGTTCATCACGGTTTCTGCAGGTAAAGGTTCAAGACTCTTCTGGTTACACTTGTTTTTATTAACGAGAAGTTCAGCGTAATAAGCCATTGTTGGCAGCATGAAATTTAAATGCTTTAGAATTGCTTGCTCAAGCTCTTTCATTTCATTTCGCTTTATGTAAACACCGTCTTTACGAGCCTGTAGTGCGAATGAGATAGAATGTTTTACCGCATCTAAGCGATTCGAGTTGATATCCTCTAACTCATGAGTCTCTAAAACACGAGTTTCTTCTTGAGACTTCAAAACAGGCAAGCGTGTGCGCAGCGATTTGATGCACCCCTGTATTAGCTTATCGTTAGATACCACTATCGGATTTGGTAATTGAGGAGTCGGTTTGCAATCATCCTCTTCAACTTTACTCGCTCTAATTTCACGCTTTACTTCAGCCATAAAGTTATTGATTGATTTACAATCTGATGGCGTAGACCCAGTAAAAATGGGCTTTGGTACACCATCTATAAGTACTTTTAGGTGATTTGTCTGAGTTCTTTCGTAAGAGAAAGGCGTAGCTGTACCAAGTTGGTCATTTAAAAATTTGATTACACGCTTTTGGTATTTGCTGTAGCTAGATTGTTTACACATGACAGGCCTCTCAATTTAAGTCATTTCGTTGAGAAGCATAATATTAGAAAGGGACATACGAATAAGCTTCATAAGCTTGTGAAAACCGTTTTGGCTAAGAAGAACTCGTTACTTACGGATTTTATTCCGTGAGGCTAACTTATGATCGGCACAATTTAAACTGGACATTCTATTAAGCGAAAACAATCAAACCTAAAAAAATCGGCGTTCAATATTCCTATTATGATAAATGTAAGCGTGTCACGAACCCCGCATTCTAATTAACCAGCACGAAGAATAAGATCA
>NZ_JBFRKQ010000090.1:0-18659 GCF_041469505.1 Vibrio sp. 10N.286.49.E11 | reverse complement strand
GATGAACCAAAAAAAAGCCCTTATTAGCTGTTGCTAACTAAGGGCTTTGAATTTTCAGTAGCTTAATCGCTGACTGTAATTAGTCTATTTGTTACGACGAGCTTCAACAGCGTCTGCCAGCTGGCGAAGTACTGTTTCAGTGTCTTCCCAACCAATACACGCATCAGTAACAGATTGGCCGTACGTTGCAGCTTTGCCCTCAACCAGGTCTTGGCGACCTTCAACAAGATGAGATTCAATCATCACACCAAAGATAGCTTTGTCGCCACCAGAAATTTGTGCGCTTACGTCATCAGATACGTTCATTTGACGCTTAAACTGCTTAGAGCTGTTTGCGTGGCTGAAATCGATCATCACTTTTTGTGGAAGACCAGAAGCTGCTAGCTCTTCTTTAATCTTACCAACGTGTTCTGCGCTGTAATTTGGCTCTTTGCCACCACGTAGGATGATATGACAATCAGGGTTACCTGCTGTTTCAACGATAGCTGAGTGACCGTACTTAGTTACTGATAAGAAGTGGTGAGAAGCGCTAGCAGAGCGAATAGCATCTGTTGCAATCTTGATGTTGCCATCAGTACCATTCTTAAATCCAACTGGGCAAGATAGGCCAGAAGCCAGTTCGCGGTGAACTTGAGATTCTGTAGTACGTGCGCCGATTGCACCCCAGCTGATTAGGTCAGCAACGTATTGAGGCGTGATCATGTCTAGGAATTCGCTTGCCGTTGGCATGCCCATGTCAGTTAGGTCCAGCAGTAGCTTACGTCCTAGACGAAGGCCATCATTTAGCTTGAACGTATCGTTCATGTACGGGTCATTTATTAGACCTTTCCAACCAACAGTTGTACGTGGTTTTTCAAAGTAAACACGCATTACGATTTCAAGGTTATCACCAAGTTCGTCGCGCAACACTTTCAAACGTTTACCGTACTCAAGAGCAGCTTCTGTGTCATGAATAGAACATGGGCCGACAATAACAAGCAAGCGATCATCGCTCTCTTCTAAAATATTGTGGATCGCTTTGCGGCTTTCAAAGGTTGTAGAAGAAGCAACTTCTGTCGCTGGAAACTTTTCTAAAACAGCAACAGGGGGTAATAACTCTTTTACTTTGTTAATTCTTACATCATCAGTCTGGAACATTGCTTACTTCTTCCTTTTTTCTATCCTTGAGCTGAATGTACGTTGTCTCACGTCACTTTCTATCAGCACTAATCTTCTTGTTCCCTGTAACTTAACTAGTAAAAACTCTAGTTTCAATCACTAATTAAAAATAAACGCAATTTTTTTTGTGTTTTATATTTAAAACACCCTGTATACCATTATTTACACGCTATCGATTGCGTATTTTATAGCAAGGTAAGAAGAGCCATTCTTCAAGCTACATCATGCATGTAAAATTGTGTCGAACTCAAAAACAAAAAAGCTCACGTGATCAGCGTGAGCTTTTATTTAATTACATTCTTTTCAATGGCTTGACGACACTATCAAGCCCTTCAATTTTCAGAGCAAGGCACAGTTTCAATAAATCGCCGAGTTCACCAGACGGGAATCCCTTTTTATCAAACCACAGCAAATATTCTTCAGGTAAGTCAATCAGTGTACGACCCGCGTACTTTCCAAATGGCATCTGCATTCGAGCCAACTTAATCAGGTTCTCTTTCTCTAGCATTATTCGGTCTTTACTATGCGTCATCTATGTTGTGTAGAGTATCACCTAAACGTTCAACCCAATAGTTGATCGCGTCTTTGGCATCATCCAGCGAATCAATCATGGTTGAAAAATCTTTGTTACCCGCTTCACGGTCGATGGCTGCAAACAGTGGTGTGCCCTCTTGAGCATCACTGACCAATAACTCTACACTCGCACTCCCAACATTGGTGTGCTCACCAGTCGTGACCTTAGATATGGTTGACATCGCAAGGCCAAACGGCAGAACGCTGCTCGTTACAGCTAAGAGCGGATTGGGCGTTTCAACGTTACTCAGAGCGATACTCAAGCGGAGCGTTTTTCCTGTCGGTTCATCGACAATCGTTTTATGAGGCGATATTTTATCTTCCAAGCGCGCAACCATGTGCTCAGTGAGTTCCTGAATCTCTTCCTGATCCAACGAACCTTCTTCTGCTAAAACAAAAATTTGGTCGATCACTACAGAATCGTAGTCATCTAACTTGGATTTCAAACGCTGCGCGTCACGTAGCCCAATCCTTGCCCAAACTAGGTCAACGCCTCCATCAGGGACTGGCTGAAAATCTTTATAACTGGTGAATTTAGTTGCGGTTTTAATTGGGCCGCCTGCACAACCAAACAAGAAGATGCTGGTTGCAACAAGCAAAAAGACTTTTAAAGGTTTCATGACGCACTTAGTTAAAATTAAGGAATTTAATTGAGTAAGTCATACCTTATATGAAAGGTTTGTAGAAAAGGGGAGTTAAAACTCAGAGCTAGCTTTAAAATTAATCATGCTGAACGGTGTGTGCATACTCTACGATTACCTGATTTCCTTCGATATAAGCATTTTGGATCTCACCATCAACGCTCATTCTACTTTTCAGGTAGACCACTTTTGGCCCTGACTCATTACCTTCTTTAAGTGAAGGAAACACATTCCTAGGCTCTAAATGAAGTAAACGACAAAAGTGACTAACGAAAGACATCGTTAATGGCGTCTCGCCTCTTAGCACTCTAGAGAAATCAAGCTGGTTCATTCCAAGCTTTTTTGAAAACTCCATCTGCGTAATACGCATTCTCGATTTTTGTGACATCCACGTTTGATATAACGCGTCTCTATCTAGTTCTGTGAATTCCATACCGACTCCTTTACATAATTCATACCAATCAATTGTCCGGCTTTTCATACATAGCATGTCAGGGTTTGGTTAGTGGAAACCAAAGGTTTGGTTTTGATATGCGCGCAATTGTCGTGCAGAACAAAACATCACAATCGAAAAGCATTCACAAAAGCGATTAGAGTAAATGCTTTCTTCATTTATATCAATAATTTATATGTTAGCGAACTAAACATATAGCAAGTTAATTTGTATTAAGAATTAAAAGTTCGAGATTGGCATTCCACATTTCAATCTATTGATTCGCGTTTATAAAACTGGTTGGCTACATTTCGCTTGCTCAAACGCACTTCTGGCAAACTATTTGAAAGAATAGGACGCAAAGCCACCGGTCTGTCGACAAATATTCTGTCTATGATAGCGGGGCCGCCACTTAATAGAATTTAAGTGTAAATGCATGCCGGGGTGTTCTCTTTTTTGTCGGCCAAATACAGTAAGGACAAATAATGAAACAACTCCAAAAAAAATCACTCATCGCGCTATCGCTTCTTAGCGTAAGCGGTGCAAGCTTCGGTCACGGTTATGTCTCGGCATACAACAATGGCGTAGCTGAGAGCCGTGTTGCCCTATGTAAGTTCCCTGCGAGTGATACGCAAGAGAAAAACACCAACTGTGGTGGTATCCAATACGAACCACAAAGTGTAGAAGGCCCTGAAGGCTTCCCAGAAGTTGGCCCTGCTGATGGGAAAATCGCCAGTGCGCAATCTTCTTTAGCAGCAGCACTAGACGAACAAAAGGCAGACCGCTGGGTTAAACGCCCTATCAAGTCTGGTTCTCAATACTTCGAGTGGACATTCACAGCTAACCACAAGACTCGCGATTGGAAATATTACATTACTCAACCCGACTGGAATCCAAACCAGCCGTTGGCTCGCAGCTCTTTTGACTTAACGCCATTCTGTGTTGTTGAAGGCAATATGGAACAGCCACCGATGCAAGTCAGTCACTTGTGTAATGTGCCAGAGCGTGAAGGTTATCAAGTGATCCTTGCGGTATGGGATGTAGGTGACACTGCAGCGGCTTTCTACAACGTTATCGACGTGAAATTTGATGGTGACGGCCCTATCATTCCTGATTGGGATCAAGGTGGTCAAATCAACCCGACACAAGACCTGAATGTTGGTGACGCTGTTTATACGCGTGTATTCGACCAGTCTGGTGAGAACGCTTCATACAGCACTGAGCTTGTGATTGAAACTTCTGAACAAGGCAAAGCCAATAACTGGTCTTACGCGCTTGCTTCTAAGATCAACCAAGAGCAGACGCAAATCAAAGCAGGTCAATTGAATGACCAAGGCGATTTCGCACCCGTTTACGGCACGAATCCTGTTTATCTAAAAGCAGGCTCTGGCTTTAACAGTGTCGAAATCGGCTACAAGATTGATACTCCAGAACCCGAGCATGATCTTGAAGTCTCGGGCTTAGAATCAGAGTACATTATCGATGAGAGCCAACCTACTCAGCTTGATCTTACGTTAGCGGCAACAGGCGATATCCAAGCTGAGCTTACCGTGTACAACCATCACCGTGAAGCACTTGCATCTCAGAAATCGGATCTAACAGACGGACAAGTTGAAGATGTTCAACTGACTCTTTCTAAGTCTGAAGCTGGCCACCACATGCTTGTGGTTGTGACGAAAGATGACCAAGGTAACTTAGTGGATCAGAACACGCTTGATTTCCACCTAATGGACGAGCAAACACCGCCACCAGCAGGCGACTACGACTTCGTGTTCCCAGAAAGCATTGAATCTTACACTGCAGGAACAAAGGTTCTGAGCAGCGATGGTGGTGTTTATCAGTGTAAAGAGTTCCCATACTCAGGTTACTGTGTTCAATGGGCTCCAACAGCAACTCAGTACGAACCAGGTGTAGGTTCACACTGGCAAAGTGCTTGGAACAAAGTGGACTAAGTACTCGCTAGATACTTACTTTGTATTGGGTGAGTTTTAGTCATCAACCAAACAAAAACGGATGCCCAGAGCATCCGTTTTCTTATTCAGCAACAGCAGAAATGCGGTTATCAAAGTAGATAGTGGTCTGCCAACAGAGCCACAAACAAGATCATGAGATGATAGATGGAGAACTTAAAGGTCTTCATGGCCATATTGGGTTCATCACGATATTTCAGTACCCAAGCGTGATAAACAAACCCGCCGTTGAGCACCAATGAAGCGCTCAGATATATCCAGCTGCTCATGCCAACCAATACAGGCAATATACACACGATGCTAAGCAAAAAGGTATACAGAAGAATAGACGTCTTGGTGTATTCGATTCCGTGAGTCACAGGCAACATGGGGATGTTCACTTTGGCATACTCATCACGACGATGAATTGCCAACGCCCAGAAATGAGGAGGCGTCCAAATAAAGATGATCATCACCAACAACCAAGCATTTGAATGCAGCTCGTTGGTGACTGCCGTCCAGCCCAATAACGGTGGCATTGCGCCAGCTATCCCTGCAATTACGATGTTCTGTGGCGTCGCTCGCTTCAAGTACATGGTATAGATGACCGCATAGCCCAATAAACTTGCAAAGGTTAGCCAAGCCGTGAGTTGATTGACCCACACCACTAACGTAGCGAACCCAAATAAGCCGATACCTGCTGCAAAGCTAAACACACGCACACTACTCAGCTCACCGGATGGTAAAGGGCGTCGATTTGTTCGAGTCATCTGGCCGTCGATCTTTTTATCGATCAAATGGTTAAACGCAGCCGCTGAACCTGCCATTAACCCTATCCCAATCATTCCGAACAAAGTTTGTTGCAAAGGCAATCCATTCGGCACGGCCAAACACATCCCAACCAATGCTGTCAGCAACATCAAAGCCACCACTTTAGGCTTAGTCAGCGTTAAATAAACTTTCCAAGTGGCTTTGTTTTTTTCAGCCTTTTCGTTGCTTAAAGTTATGTCATTATTGGCTGTTATCTTATGAGTTAAGGCTGCGTCTTGAGCCACCACTTCATACTGTGTTGACGTTCTACTGACCATGATTACCTCCTTGTAATACACTGTTCTTCACCAAGCTCTCACTCGGTTTGCGTTGCCACACCACAAAATTGGTTACAACCATGCTGATGAGCAACATTACTGCGACTAGGTTATGCAAAACCGCAACTGAGATTGGCAGGTGAAACCATACATTACTGATCCCAAGGCTGATTTGAGTAAACAACACTATTGCGACAATCATGCTCAGCTTTTGGTGAGGCACTTGGCCAAACTTCCATAACTGGTACACGACCATCAGCACCGTTAATGTCGCCACAATAGCCCCGAACCTGTGCATGACATGTATGGTAAGCCTCGCGGGATACTCCAACACACCAAACTCATAGTTATCGTGTCCGTGTTGAGCAAAATCGAACGCATTTTTGAAATCGAGGTAGCTCATCCAGTTACCTTCACAAATAGGCAATTGGGTACACACCAAAGCGGCATAGTTTGACGATGTCCAACCACCAAGCAGTATCTGCCCAACCACAATGAGTAACCCAAACAACGCCCAAAATTTAAGTGTTGGAGAATAAGAAGCCTCACCAAAACGGCTTTGGAATTGAGACAAACGGCAGTAGAGCAGACACAACAGTGACAGCAACGTGAAACCCCCCATCAAATGCGCCATAACCACAACGGGCATCAACTTAAGAGTCACCGTCCACATTCCAAGCAAAGCCTGAAAAATCACAGTGGCAGAGATAAGTAATGGAAGACCAACTGGTGTGATGTTCTTTTTAATACACCAAGCTACAACGACAAAGATAAGCAACCCTAATGTTCCTGCAAAGTAGCGATGGATCATCTCTATCCACGCTTTGTCTGCTTCAAGAGCTCGCTCTGGAAATTGCAGATTGGCTTGACTCACCGCTTGGGCATCAGACGGAACGGTGATCTTACCGTAACAACCCGGCCAGTCAGGACAGCCAAGGCCAGCATCAGACAGGCGTGTATAAGCTCCGAGCACAATCACGGTAAGGGTTAACAAGATAGTTAATCTCATCATGTGCATGAGTAAATCAGGGGCTTTATTCTGCATCGTTTATCTCCCTATACTTATTCCCTTTGCACTAACAACACTCAGCATTAACGCAATCTGCTAAAGCTCATTAACTCAAGCTTATCAACTTAAGCTGATTAACTACCCAACTCGTGACAGCTTAAGCAGCTTTCTTAGATCATGAATCAAGCCTTTAGATTGGCTGACTAACTGCGACGGTTCCGACACGCTTTTGTACTCCATAACCAACTGTCCTAGCGGGTCAATAATGACAATGGAAGCCGGCGAAAACTCGGTGCTTAACTGATCACCACCAGCTAACAAAGATAAATCAGGCTTGTTGAGCGAACCCGACAACGAGTTACCTTCTGAGACGAAAACAACGGCGGTCACTCGCTCTTTGTTTTTCCCTAACGCTAAGTAGCTTTGATTCAAATAATGAAGCTGTTGTTCACACAAGCTTTCGCACTCCATCGGTGCGATATACCCCACAACCCAACCCTCTCCTGCCATGGGTACCGTTACGCCAAAATCCGCTAGTGTAATTCTTGGTTCTACCAATTCGCCTGAGTTAGTGACACCTGACGTATACCAATTCTGATCCAACACAGTTTTGGCGATAATGGCTGGCAAAGCGAAAATTAAAACGAGTCCGATTAATACCAAGCGTCCTTTAGTACGACGGCTTCTGAGCTCAGCCATGTTTGTCTCGGTAATTTCCCTGTTCACTTGTGCTTGAGATTTATCCATCCTTATTCCTCGTGATAGGTGTTGCTTTTAGGTACCGATAGCCAATCAACAACATCAAAAACAAAAGTACCGCAGCCATAACAAACCATTGAAATGAGTAACCAAAATGCTTCTCAGACCTCACCGCCGTTGGACGCCATAACATTTCATAGGGCCATGAATCTAAACTCTGAGGTTGGAAGACAAAGGGCAGCACTTCTTTTCCTGTATACTGTGATAACGCTGCTATGTTTAGGTTTTGGATTCTATTCGGTGTCGTATTTTCTAAACCCAACTCATGACTTAAAGGATTAATTGAGCGTGTATACAAGCGCCCTGACATTTTGGTTGGTACAGTGATACTTCCTAATTGCGGTAGTTCTCTTCTGTCATTACTTGCCGGAACAAACCCAAGATCGATCAACAACTGTTTTTCAGCCACTAAGGACTGGTTTCCATCTTCAAAGCGAACCTCACCCAACATGTAAATCACATACCCTACCGTTCCTTGGCTTATCTGGTTGTCTAACAAGACCACCAAACCACTTGGTGTTTCCAATTCAACATCAACCTTCAAACCATTTAAAAACTGCTGTTCAGATGTACCTTGGGCTTGTGTACGCGAGCCCTTCCATTCAGAGATAACCGTGTCCAATGACCTAAACGATTGCTGCGCTCTTTCTGATAGTTGCTGTTCATAGCGTAATTTCTCGTTACCTCGATCTAACTGCCACAAACCCAACTTGATTAAAATGCCGACTGAAACCACAGTTAAAACAACCGCTATCCAAAAACCTTTACTGCGGAACTTGTGTTCATCATCAATCAATCGGTTTGGAGTTATCACTATGGCGACATCTACCTTTGTGTTGTTGTTTAAAATTGTGTTGGTCGCTTTGCTGTTCTTCATCGCTTTCAATTTGATGAAAGGTCTAATCCAAATCGCCTCAGGTAAACACAATGGTAAAAGACTGAGTCACTTCTTAGGTCGTCGAGTCATGTGGTCAGCCGTTGTCGTGCTACTGTTGTTACTGGCTTTAGGTTCCGGAGTGATAACTCCCAATCCTCGCCCCTATTAATCCCCTATAGGCTCAGCAGTTAGAGCACATACACAAACACAAACAGGCCCAACCAAACCACATCAACAAAGTGCCAATACCAACTGCCCGCTTGGAACGCAAAGTGGTCTTTCGGAGTGAAGTGGTCTTTCGCAACCCTTGCCAGCAACACAATCAAAAAGATCGTCCCTAAACAGACATGTAAGCCATGAAACCCAGTCAGCAAGAAGAAGGTATTGCCGTAGATGCCAGACTGAAGTGTCAGCCCCATCTCTTGATAAGCATGAAGATACTCTTCAACTTGGAAGAACAGGAAGAAGCCAGCCAGAACAATGGTTATCTCCAACCAGACGATCAAAGCCATACGCTTATTTTGTTCAAGACTGATATGTGCCATGTGCAGCGTCACAGAGGAAAGCAGCAGAATAATGGTGTTCTTAAGCGGGATACCTTGCCAAGGCATGGCTTGTGTCGTTACGCCATCAGGGGTCGTCGTTAGTGGCCAAATTGATTGGAACATCGGCCACAATACTTCATGGGTCATTTCATTATTGCCCGCACCACCAATCCAAGGCACAGAAATCATTCGAGCATAGAAAAGCGCGCCAAAGAAAGCGCCAAAGAACATGATTTCGGAAAAGATGAACCAACTCATTCCTTGTCTAAAAGAACGAGAAATCTGCTCAGAATAGAGACCACTCAATGATTCTGTGATCACATTGCTAAACCAACCTGCGAGCATGTAAAGCAGCACAGCAAACCCGACTAACAACACCGCTTTGCCAAACACACCACCTGCGGCGTCGGTACCCATGTTTTGCACCGTCAAGCCAGCGCCAACCGCGACCAAAAAGAGTGCTACAGCACCCACCAATGGCCAGTGACTTTGATGTGGAACGAAATACACTTCCTTTTTAGAACTCATCGCTCAACTCCTTATGTTGATACTGGTTCTGTAAATTCCTAGTTACTTGCGAGTACGTTAGGCTCAGATTTATTGGCCGCAGCACCCACCTCATTCGTGATATTGAATAATGTGTAAGAGAGCGTCAGCGTATGTATCGATTCTGGAATATCTGGCTCAATGTAAAATATCAAACCCATTTCTGCGCTCTTGTGCCCGTCCAATGGCTGCTGATTAAAGCAAAAGCATTCCATCTTATTGAAGTAGGTTGCCCCCATACCTGGAGAAACCGACGGTACGGCTTGGCCAACCAATGAGGCTCCAGAAAGGTTTTTGGCAATGTAGTTAGTTTGAACCACCTCACCAGGATGAACCTCTAACACTCGAACTTCAGGCGAAAACTGCCATGGCATATCTGGCTTGATGTGGGACATGAATTCGACTCGAACCGTACGAGAGTAGTCTGGCTGCATTCCCTGAGGTTGCACCGCTGAAACAGTATTAGTTTTGCCATTGATGCCTAAGGCCTCACACATGACATCGTAGAGCGGCACCAAAGCGAAACCGAAGCAAAACATCGCAACCACGCTCAACACCAAGTAGCCCGTCAGCTTTTTGGTCGATCGCTTATTAGACAGGCGCTTAGGTTGTTTTTTATCTTGATTGGGATCGCTTTGCTTATCACTCATGGTTCTGCCCTCTAATCCACTTTCGGCGGATGGGTAAAGGTGTGGTGAGGCGCAGGGCTTGGTACTGTCCATTCAAGACCTTCAGCTCTATCCCAAGGCTTACTTGGCGCAGGCTCTCCCCCTCTTACGCACTTAATCGCTAGCCATAAGAAAATTAGCTGAGACAACCCAAACGCAAAACCACCAATCGACACGACTTGGTTAACGTCAGCAAACTGAATCGCATAATCAGGAATACGACGCGGCATACCCGCTAACCCTAAAAAGTGCATCGGGAAAAACAGTACATTAACTGAAATCACCGACGTCCAGAAATGCCACAGGCTGAGCTTGTGGTCGTACATATGCCCAGTCCACTTAGGCAGCCAATAATAGGCGGCAGCCATAATCGAGAACACGGCACCAGTTACCAGAACATAATGGAAGTGAGCCACAACAAAATAAGTATCGTGGTATTGGAAATCAGCTGGCACGATAGCGAGCATCAATCCAGATAACCCGCCAATCGTAAACAAAACAATGAAGGCAATCGCAAACAGCATTGGTGTTTCAAAGGTCAAAGCACCCCGCCACATGGTCGCTACCCAGTTGAAGACTTTCACACCGGTCGGCACCGCTATCAACATGGTGCAATACATGAAGAACAGTTCGGCAAATACTGGCATACCCGTGGTGAACATGTGGTGTGCCCAAACCAAGAATGACAACAGTGCGATACTACAGGTCGCATAAACCATCGAGTGATAACCAAACAGGCGCTTACCACTGAATGCAGGGATGATGGCTGAGACAATACCAAAAGATGGCAAGATCATGATGTACACTTCGGGGTGCCCAAAGAACCAGAATATGTGCTGGAACATCACCGGGTCCCCACCACCAGCGGCATCAAAGAAGCTAGTCCCAAAATACTTGTCAGTCAGTACCATAGTCACAGCCCCCGCGAGAACGGGCATCACGGCTATCAGCAAGAAAGCGGTAATTAACCAAGTCCATACGAACATCGGTAGCTTGAACCAAGTCATACCCGGAGCGCGCATGTTCACTATGGTTACGATGACGTTAATCGCCCCCATGATCGAACTGATCCCCATAATATGAACTGAGAATACGAATAGCGCGGTACTGTCTGGGCCATAAGTTGTCGAGAGTGGCGCGTAGAAGGTCCAACCAAAGCTCGGGCCGCCACCCTCTGTAAACAAAGATCCGATTAAGATTAGAAACGCAAAAGGCAAGATCCAGAAACTGAGGTTGTTCATTCTCGGCAGCGCCATATCTGGTGCACCGATCATCATCGGAATCATCCAGTTAGCCAAACCCGTAAATGCAGGCATTACGGCACCGAATACCATGATTAAACCATGGACTGTAGTCATCTGATTGAAGAAATCTGGCTCAACGAGTTGCAAACCCGGTTGGAACAGCTCCGCACGGATCACCATCGCCATTGCGCCGCCCGTTAAGAACATTGCAAAGCTGAACCACAAATAAAGTGTACCAATGTCTTTATGATTGGTTGAATACAGCCAACGAGCCCAGCCTTTAGGTGCCGCATGTGAATCGTGATCATCAACAGGCAAATCATTATTGCCCAAGGTGCCTTCCGCAGAATGGCTCAGTACTTGATCTTCTGCTGGAGCCGATTTCACCGGCTTATTGATTGGTGAACTCATAACTGATCCTTAGCATCATTTTGTGCATCATCCGTTGAGCTTTCAGAACTGCCTTCTTGCTTCGCCTTATAAGCGTTGATATCTGAGGCCTGAACAATATCGCCGGTATCATTACCCCAAGCGTTTCGTTGATAAGTTACTACCGCTGCGATCTCTTTCTCGGTTAACTGATTATCGAATGCTTGCATCGCCGTACCGCCACGACCATAAACAATTGTGTCGATATGAACATCCACATCACCAAGGGCAATAGGACTTCCTTTGATGGCAGGGAATGCTCCAGGAATGCCCTCACCGTTTGCTTGGTGACAAACCGCACATCGAGTTTTGTAAACCTCTTCACCGATGGTATTCAACTCCGCCAAGGAAAGTGACGCACCTAATGCATCTTTTGCGGCTTGTTGTTCGGCTATCGCTAACTCTTTCTGCTCCGCTAGCCATGCGTCAAACTCATCTTCTTCCATGGCATGCACCACGATCGGCATGAAACCATGGGCACGACCACACAACTCTGCACACTGCCCTCGGTAAACACCAGGCTCATCTATCTTAGTCCAAGCCTCATTAATAAAGCCCGGAATGGTATCTTTCTTAACGGCGAATGCTGGCACCCACCATGAGTGAATCACATCATCGGAA
Source organism: Vibrio sp. 10N.286.49.E11 (assembly GCF_041469505.1). Taxonomy (NCBI): domain Bacteria; kingdom Pseudomonadati; phylum Pseudomonadota; class Gammaproteobacteria; order Vibrionales; family Vibrionaceae; genus Vibrio; species Vibrio sp. 10N.286.49.E11. Next base: position 6,119 of record NZ_JBFRKQ010000090.1, on the reverse strand, counting down.
GTCATCAAGAAACGGACTTTACGGTCAACAGGCAGTACCAGCGGCTTATCAACTTCTAGCAGGTAATGCGCGCCTTTCACTTCGAGGCCTTCAATCTCTTTGTCACTGGTCGCTAGAAGGCTGAAAAATTCGACGTCTTCACCAAAATAGCTGTAATGCCATTTCCATTGTGACCCGGTGATTTTAACGGTCAGATCTGATTGGGAGGTATCTTCCATCGCTATTAAGGTTTTGGTGGCGGGTATCGCCATAGCGATGAGAATGATGATAGGGATGATGGTCCAAAGAATTTCGACTTTCGTGCTTTCGTGAAAATGGGCAGCAACTGCGCCCTTCGATTTCCTGTGCCTCAAAATCGAATAAAACATCACACCAAAAACAACAAAGGCAATCGCACAACAGATGTAGAAGATCAGCATATGAAGTTCATACACCTTACCACTGATCTCAGTGACGCCTTGAGTCATGTTGTAATCACTGCTAGCGTGCACTAAAGGCGATACTAAAAGCAGAACAAAACTCTTCAAAAGCCACGCTAGCCTAACCAGTAATCTTTTCAAAAGATCTCTCCTTGTCCTTCCTAATTGGATACTTGCGACCTAAATGTCGTTGCGAACTGGACAACATTCATTGTTATTCCGGCTACACATGAAAAGGCTGAATCTCAATCTACAACTCACATGGAACTAGCCTGTGAGCAGGCTACTGACCTCATATAAACCCAAGAACTAATACGGTTCAAAAGCGTTGGAGGTTTCCATGAAAGATTCAAAAACGGCGAACTTGTTAAATTTTGTTATATTTATGTAAAAGGCTAGTTAGTGATATCCAATTATTCAAGGTAAGTTTACTTACTAAACAGTCAATTATTTGAAGTGGCTTAATCTACGTGCCATCTTGCCGTTGGAATTTATTTTATATCGAGTTTTACGATTGCTTTCATGGAAATGAGAATTAATATCACTTAAATTAAATCAACGGTAAGTCATACAGACATTAATAGGTTTAGTGATTATGCAAGATGCAATGAATTGGTTAGCGAGAGACCCAGATCCAAGAACTCGTGAAGAACTTCAACACCTCATCGATGAGGGAATGCACGACGAACTTGAAGACCGCTTTACTCAACGATTAGAGTTCGGAACGGCAGGACTTAGAGGCAAAGTTGGATGCGGCCCAAATCGAATGAACCGTTTAGTCATACAGGAAACAGCAACCGGGCTCGGCCACTACTTAATCGAACATGTCGCTAATGCGACCATTCGCGGTGTGGTCGTCGGTTATGACGGCCGTTTAGATTCAAAGCAGTTCGCGATTGATACCGCTTCCGTACTCACGGCTTTAGGCATTAAGGTTTATCTAACCTCGAACGTCGCGGCGACCCCTATCGTTGCCTTTGGTATTGAGCACTTCAACGCCGCAGCTGCCGTTGTAGTGACGGCCAGCCACAACCCACCGGAATACAATGGTTTCAAAGTGTACTGGGAGAATGGCGCTCAAATCATTCCTCCTCACGATGCGGGTATTGCCGCTGAAATCGATATCGCATCGACCAAGCCGCTCCCTTTAATGAGCCTAAGTGACGCTGAGACGCAAGGTAAGTTGGTGTGGTTAACTGAAGGCTATTATCAAACGTACCGCGCTGCGATCAATCAGAGCCCATACGTGAGTGACGAGATCGAATCGGCGAACACCACCATCACCTATACCGCAATGCATGGTGTCGGCGCACAAATGGCCGAGGATCTACTTCACGATTCTGGTTTCCATAAGGTGTTCAGCGTCGCCGAGCAAAGAGAGCCCGATGGTAACTTCCCGACCGTCAACTTCCCGAATCCGGAAGAAAAAGGCGCGATGGATCTGGTGGTTAACTTAGCAAAAAGTGTCGATGCCGACATTGCTTGTGCCAACGATCCAGATGCAGACCGATTTGCGGTTGCAGTGAGAACAGATGATGGCTCATACAAAATGCTAACAGGTGACCAAGTCGGCGTGCTATTCGCTCATTATCTACTCTCAAAGCCGCATACCAAAAACCAATTAGTTGGTAACAGTATCGTATCTTCAACATTGCTTGAAAAAGTAGCTCAATCCCACGGGGCGACTTATTTCCAAACGCTGACAGGTTTTAAATGGTTAGCGAATATTGGCATGCAATTGGAAAATGATCAGAACGACTTCTTGTTCGCCTATGAAGAAGCATTAGGCTACACAATTGGTACTCAAGTACGAGACAAAGATGGGCTGTCTGCTATTGTCGTGTTTGCTCAATTGGTTGAGGAGTTAAAATCTCAAGGTCGAACTGTCTGGGATCTTCTTGCTCAAATTTCATTTGAACATGGGGTTCACACCAACGCTCAGCGAAGTATTGCACTAGACCCAGATTCACCATCGATTGGTTCTAAACTCAGAGCGGCACAACCTAAAGCAATAAACGGTGTTGCTATCTCTGTGATTGAAGATCTGCAGTCTTCTTTGCGCTTCGTCATTGGTGGCAATACTGAAGCCATTAACCTGCCTGCAAGTGACGTACTCATCTATCATCTCGAAGATGGTTCACGCATTATCGTAAGACCTTCCGGTACTGAGCCAAAAGTTAAGGTCTACTATGAGACGGTGACAAAATTTGAAGGGACAGAAACCTACGAAGACACTCGCCTGCGCGGTGAGAAGTACATGGAGAAACTGATTGAACAACACCAACAAGAGTTGAATTCATAGCGATTTAGCGCGTTCAACATGTAACGGTTAAATATAAAAAATGGACGCTCGTAGCGTCCATTTTTGTCTCAGCGGCTAACCACGAGAAGATGTCTGATTTGATTCGTCTACGAAGTAAAGAAAGAAGACAACATCCAGATAGCTAACACGATGAAAACTCCGCCCATGACTTTCTGTTGATAGGTACGAAACTTCGCGTTTTCTACGAGAGATTTACCAATCGTACCCACTAACGCCACCAGCAAAAAGTTAAACGTTAAGCCGAGAACATTCAGTAATAAACCCAGAACAAGCATCTGCTGACCGGAAGTCGCTTCAATATTCGTCGACACAAACTGAGGCAGAAACATCACAAAGAAAACCAAGGCCTTAGGGTTAAGCAGGTTGCTGATCAGCGCTCGTTGATAATAGGCTTTTGCAGCAAAATTATCGTTTAACTCCGGCGCATTACCCTGCTCTGTTCGCAGGCAATCCCAACCCATCTTCAACAAGTACGCGCCGCCTAACAAATGGAGAGCTTTAAGCGCTATTGGGCTCATTGCGATCAACGCTGATACACCCATGGCCGCTAATACTGTCAGAATGATTCCAGAAGTCGCATTACCTAGGCTTGCAAACACGCCGACCTTACGGCCATAGCTCATGCTTGAACTCGCAATCAGTAACATATCAGGGCCAGGTAAAAGAAGAAGTGCAACAACGGCAGTCAGGTAGACAGGTAAAATGGTTAAGTCGATCATGAGGGTCAGCATTGATAAAAACGGAGGCGGATTTTATATCAATTACTAACACCCTTCCAGATACAATCAGTTGTTCGACGTTTATTTAATCGAATTAAAAACCAACATTAAGCGACAAAGCCAATTTATTAACTAAATAGAAAAGACTAATTAACTTGCTACCCATTCGATCTCAATCAATGTCGTATCGCCACACTTTAGGCGACCAAGGAAGATATCGCCTCGATGTACGGCCCCAACACCTTTTGGCGTACCTGTCATCACAACATCGCCGTCTAGTAAGGTGGTATAAGAAGACAGCTCTTCTAGGATAGTTTTTGGAGAGTAAAGCATCTGCTCAACATGTCCTTTCTGAACACGAACACAGTTAATAAACAACTCTAGGTTTAAGTCTGCAAGGTCTAAGTTATCAATTGGAACAAAGCGACTAAATACGGCTGAGCCATCAAAAGCTTTGGCGCGTTCCCAAGGTAAGCCTTTCGCTTTTAAGCTACTTTGCAACTCACGCTTGGTGAGGTCTAACCCTAAGCCCACGGCTGAGTATTGGCCATTTTCAACGATAAAGCAGATTTCAGCTTCATAGTGCAGTGCTTCTTGATGAAACGAAGAAAGAGAGGAAGTCACGCTGGTGCTTGGTTTATTAAACACCACCATAGAGTCAGGAATCGCATTGTTAAGTTCTTCAATGTGATCGACATAGTTACGCCCAACACACAGTACTTTTGTTGGGGTTGCTGTTCGTTTCGACTTCATCAGCTGTTCCTGATCGACAACGCTGCTCATAGTTTATCCCTGAACTATTTTTAGAGAGCAGAGTTTAGCGCATCATAAAATGAGAGTCTTCGACAAGATGATTACCGATCTCTAAATTCTGATCTTGAGCTCAATTCATTGATTTGAATACTTTTAGGTAAATATCGGTGTATACCTCGACCGACCCAGCAGGAATAGAGTCATCGGCTTACATAAATTAGAGAAAATGAAACTAAAGTAGGCAGTTAAATTTGAAGAGCATTAAAACGAAAGAAGCCCTCTCAAACCAAAGGCTTGAGAGGGCTTAGCATGGTGTCTAGGACAGTATCCTAAAAGGTAAACTTAAGGAGTAAACACTATGCTAAATAAGTCTGCGACTTATAGGTAGTAACGAGCACCAAGTAGCCACTGGTCATCAGCTTTTTCTTTGTACACGCCAGAACCTTGTAGGTCGAACTGGTAACCAGCAAAGCCTACGAACTGAGATGTGAAGTTGTATTCAGCTTGTAGAGCTGAAGTGCTGTATACAGTTTCGCTGTTCTTGTCGTCTTCTACCGCTTCGTAGTTAACGCTTAGGTTAAGGCTGTTAGCTAGTGCGTAAGATGCTAAAAATTCGTAACCTGTAGACTCTGAAATAACGCCAAACTTACCATTATTCATGTAGTTGTTCGCTGCGTATACAGCTGCAACGTAAAGACCTTCAGAACCGTATGAACCGTAAGTTGCACTTAGTACATTAGAATCAGCAGTCTTTGAATCAGTACCAACATTAGCACCAGTACCGAAAGTAACGTCACCAGTATTGTAAGCGTAGTTCACAGAGAAGTTAGCGATATCGTAGTTCAACGCGATTTGAGCACGGTTGCCGTACTTATTCTCTGAAGCAACTTCGTTGTATTTTTCGTCAGAAACCTTACGACCTTGCCATGCAACGCCAATTGCTAGAGAGCCAGCGTTACCGAAATCCACAGCGTTAGCGTAGCTCACCATCTCTTCAGCACGACCAGTACCTAGATTACCGTGATCTTCGTAGATGAAGTCATTCGCAAATGCGATTGGCATATCTGCTACACCAGCAACGTTGTAGTAAGGTGCCCATTGAGTACCTACTGCTGCACGACCGTAATCATCGTGAGAAAGGCCAACGTAACCAAGACGAGTTGTGAATGACTGATCACCACCGTCTAGCATGTTTAGCGCCCATTCACCTTTAGCATCAGCAGTAAAGCCGTTACCAAGTTCATGAGTTGCACCGAAGTTGATACGTGGAGAAACAGTTTCTACACCGATGTCGTCGCTGTTAAGGCGGTCAGCGCTGTTTACATCACCAACTGCAACTGAAACGTGGCCGCCAACAGAGAATGTTGTTCCGTCTTCGTTGTAAAGTTCTACTGCAACTGCCTGTGTACCAAATACTGCACCAGAAATTGCTAGCGCTAAAAGTTTCTTATTCATTTGTCATGTCCATTATGTAACTGGGTGAGTTATTCACTAACAACCTCGTGCTTACGGAGAAGTTGTTACCTGCATTTAACAAGTAGGCAAACCCTAATATACGAATGACAAGAAAGTTGCATTAAAATATATAAAATAAAAAAAATCGCACTATAAAAAACAAAAATACCTTCTAAAACAAATAAATAATACAGCAATCACTGGGAGCTCTTTTCATTCTTTGAGATAATTACTTTGATTATTTTTGATTTTATAATCACCAAGAAAGCATTAAAAATCTAAACCCAAGGTAACTCATCAGACCATCGAGAGGCTCGCCTTTGCCTTTGAAACATTTTGTAACACGTAGAGCTCAGCTGAAATATTTAGCTTTGTGAAACAAATCCCAATATGAGCTAGGAAAAATCGTTCAATAGAAAGTTCATTAGAGAAAAAATCGAGTAGGAGGAG
>NZ_JBFRKQ010000089.1:0-7226 GCF_041469505.1 Vibrio sp. 10N.286.49.E11 | reverse complement strand
CGAGATACCGACTACTTCTTGGAAAGCCGCGATGAACCACAAATAAGCGGCTCTTTTTTAGCCCAACTTTCTGCTCTTAAACCTTATCGACTGTATCCGCCCCATGAACCCACGGGACGATATTGTTAATACGTGAGCGCCGCAATCACACTGTTAGCGCTAAGGAACCTTTGAAACCGTCACCAAAGCTCACTCATAATAAGCTATTATTTACAGTAGATTTCGGTTAATTTCCCAAAGGCCATTATGAAAAACAAACTGAGTTTAGCAATTCAAGCATACTGCAACTGGATTGATTCAAACATTATTGAAATTGCTTATGTCGGTTCCATTCTAGTTGTGATTCTAACGCTCATCATCAATCTTATTTAGGCTTCCATTTCCTAAATATTAGTTTCCTTTACTCATTACCGAGCTTTTCTAAAAGCCTCAGAGTTAAATCAATCACCTCATGGATTTGGAGTTTTACGCCTTCAAATAGCTGCGTGAGCGGATCTATTTTTGAGGTTGCAGCTTCAACAATGACTGATTTACCTCAACGATAAACTGATAACCTCTCATTCAATGAATCCTATCTTTTTAACCATTGCCTTGTTCGTTTGTAGGGGCCCGTCCTCTATATACGACTATTGGTTACGCTTGAATGAGGATACTATTGAATTAGAATGCCCCTCAAACATATATCGCCTTGGTTATTGAGAAACAAACAGAATGAAACAAACAAATCATATCGAACAATGCCAGCAAGAAATTTTGAGCTTTTCGGACCGATTACATCAATCTGGTTGTGCGCCTTACTCGGTAGCTCAATACACTCAAGCTTATGCAAAACGCCAGAACATTGATGTCTCTATTGATGTGACCCCGACAAAAGTCATCACTATTTTTGAGCAACCCACGCAAAAAGTCGTGATGGAAAACAAAAAACCACCCTCGGTTAACTTACGTGATTTAGTCGCAACGCATAAAGGGTTTTCGACTCATTCCCATTACGAAGGTTCAGAAACCTACTCGAATCGTACCTTGTGCTTTGCCAATTTATTGCTTCCGCCATGTTATTTAATGTTAGTTGGCAGTACTTATCTGGCGGTCGGTTTATCCATTATTCTGGGCGCTATAGCCTGGCTAGCACAAATTTTCCTGACTGGGCCAAGAAGCATTCTTGTCGAGTTCTTTGTCGCCTTAGTAGCCAGTTTTTTAACCGGTATGATAGCGGCACAGGTTTCCGGCTTACCAACATTGGCACTGTGCATTTCTTCCATTGTCCTTTTTATTCCTGGGTTAACCGTCACCAACGGCTTAGCCAGTCTTGCTCTCAATGACTTTCGGTCAGGTATCGAACTGCTTGCACAAAGCGCACTCATAGTAATGAAAATATTCATCGGCATTGTTATGGGGTTAGGCTTAGCCAACATAATCAATCAACCATTATCGGTACCGGTATTTATTGATGAAATCCCATTCGTTCTTCATGTCACCGCACTGATCGGGATTTCTGTCGCTATTGGCCTTATTTTCAACGCAAGTATGACAGAAATTCTCTTAGGCCTTCCTGTCGCGGCAATTGGCATGTGGGGGCCACATTGGTTTACTTCCGATTGGGTTGTAGGTACATGGGTAAGCACAATACTCATTACGCTTTACGGGTTGGGGATGGGAAAATTGCGTCACGTTCCACCACTCATATACATTATTCAAGGGATCATCATTCTTGTCCCCGGTAGTCGAATCATTGTCGGAGCAAGTGAGTCCTTCTTTGCGACCTCCATTTTACCCATTCCGAATATTGGTCTGTCCGCCTTGCTGATGTTTGGCGCGATTATGGCGGGACAAATCATGGTTTATTCTATATTTAGTCGTCATTTTGATTCCATCATTGAGGACTAACCATCGAACTAACAATCGCTGATCAACACGCCCCAATAACCCACGATTGAGTCTTTATCTGCTTTTTGACGTTAACCGATTCTGAGAAGGTACTGATGAACAGAGTCTCGAAAATCGATAAGACTATTTTGTTTCAGATGGCGAGGGGAATGAGCAATATGGATTTGGAAAAACCGAATAGAATCGAAATTAGCCAATAATTCAATAAGATAAGGATGCTTAGGATGAGTCAATGCAAAGTAGGCAGAGGTAAGCTAGGTATAGGCAAGCGCTAGGTTGATAGGCTTACCATCTACTCCATTTCCGTTCTAACTACGCCACCAGTGCGTTCAGTTTTTTACGCATACTCTCTTTATCAAGGCCACCTTTAGGTCCAATGAAGACTAACCGTGACGAACGAGATTCATCATCTTCCCATGCATCTCCAACCGTCACATTGGCTCGCTGGCCCGTGCACTGAAATACACAGCGATGATCAGGACGATCGGTTAAATTTAAAATACCTTTCATGCGATAAGCATCGATTGAAAACTGTTGCAGTAGAGGATACAAACTTTGTAGATTAAGCGGTTGATCAGTTTCAAAGCTGAATGTTTCGAAATCATGGTTCACGTGATGACAGTGCTCATCATGACAATCATGGTGCTGGCATTCCCTTTGATCAGCCGCTATTTTGTTAGTGACAAAGCGCGTACTTTCAGGGGCATCAAATAAGATAGGTAAATCCACTTCGCCGAATGAAATATCAATCAATTTAGCAAACGGAGCTTGTACTCGGCACCATGCTTTGACTTGCTCTAGTTTATCAGCATCGACTAGGTCAACTTTATTAACCAGAACAATGTCAGCCACTTGAATTTGCTGCTTCGACAACGTCTCCATTGGGCCTTCTAGCCCTAAAATGTTTTCCGCATCGATCGTCGTCACGATTGCATTTAAAGGTGCGTGTGCTTGCAGTTCCGGATCTTCAAATTGAAGTGCCACTTCTTTGGGTTCTGCGATACCTGAAGTTTCAACAACAATATGGTCTGGGCGTTCCTCTAATGCGAGTAAACGCATTACCGAAACGACTAGTCCTTCTGCAAGGTTACAACAGATACAGCCATTCTCTAGGCTGATCATATTTTCACTTTCAGATTTAACTAACTCCGCATCAACATTGATTGATCCAAAATCATTGACGATCACAGCCATGCGCATTCCATTTGCATTGGTTAATATATGGTTTAGTAGGGTCGTTTTCCCTGCTCCTAAAAATCCGGCTAAAATTGTTACTGGAATAGGCTTCTTGCTCATAGCATGCTCTCTTTCGATTTTCGTTGTCTATATTTACTCGGTAAGCAATAAAAAAGGTTGAGCTAATGCCCAACCTTTTAAGTCAGGATAACTTAGCCAGTAACTTTGTTGCGAACCGCTTCACCTGGGTTTGAATCTAACAACATTTCACCAGCTTCAATGATAGGTGTCCCGTTTACAAGTACGTATTTCATGCCTGTAGAAAGGGCATTTGGTTTATCAAATGTTGCAACGGCTTTTACTTCATCAAGTTTGAAAATAGCTAAATCAGCATCTTTACCTACTTGAATACGACCTTTATTTGCCATTTGTGGCACAGCATCCTCAAGAATACGACATGCGTTTAAGCTAGTTCTTTCCATCGCTTCTACTAGTGTTACCGCTTTGTATTCCTCGACATATTTTTCAATAAAACGAGAGAAACAAGCAAGTGAGCGAGGGTGAGCTATTGCGTTGCTTGGAAGTGGCCATACATCACCTTCAATTAATACGCCTTTATCATCCATCCAAGGCATTGCATCTGAAGCGATAGCTGCACCTGGGAACAATACTGAACGGTCCATTTTAGCGCGATCTTCTTTGTTCTCATCGGGTTTTAAGAAGTGCATGACAACCACGGTACCGGGCGCTGATGCTTGTAGTTCAGTGACTTTTTCTTGGTTTAGTGCTTTACCATTCGCTTCCATGTAGCTAGCGCTTGGTACACCCCAACGTTGTAACCAATCGTCACCACGGAAAACTTCTGCGCCAATAACGGAAGAGCCAGCACCATAAGGATAAGCTTCAGTAGTAACGGCTAAACCTTGATCAATGGCGGATTGAACTAAATCGGCACAATCTTCGATATCTTGTACTGACGTGCTGTTGAGGTGACAAATGTGCATGTGTGCACCCGTTGTCGCCGACAGGCTAATGAGTTCTTGGTATGCTTCAAAGCTTGATTTTGGCTCTGCGCTGTTTAGGTAACGAACGTGAGTGTAAGTTGGTACTTCATAGCGTTTTGCTAGTTTAGCAAGATCATAGTACTCTTTGTGGCCATAACCTGGTGCGTAACCCGCGTTAATACCAATGCCTAAGCCCCCCTCTTTAAGACCTTGCTCAACCGAGCCCAGAATTTGTTTTAATTCATCTGGGGTTGCTAGGGTATTTTGCCAATTGTTTTTAGAAAAAGCTTTCTGGAACCAAACAATCGTACCATCAGGAGCAGGCATCGTAGGTTCTTTTGCTTGAATACGAGCGTAAGTCCATGCTACAGAAGCGCCGTAATTAATCGGGCGACCTTCAGCAGCAGTAATATCGTAGTACGTTCCGATTGGGAATAGACCAGATTCCATCTCAAGAGCGGTGGTTACGCCATCGAATGCTTGAGCACGGGCAGCAGGAAGTTGTTGTCCGTGAGCGTGCATATCGATAAAGCCAGGTGCAACCACGAGACCTTCAGCATCGATGATTGTTTTGCCTTGCAGCTTTTTGTCTGAGATTGCAGCAATACGCTTACCTTTAATACCGACGTGACGAATTGCGTCGAGTCCAGTTTCAGGATCAACAACACGGCCATTTTCGATAACGATATCAAATGGCCCTTTCTCGTTAGGCATCAGTTTGATGTTTTGGCCAACCAGTTTTTCAGGGGCTGCATGTAAAACAGAGGCAAAAGGCAGTGCCGCAGCCCCAACCGCTAACTTAGTCAAAGTCGAACGTTTATCTGTATCGACACCATCAAGTAATACTTGCGTAGCGTCCAATTCATTTGGGTCGTAATTTTTCATATTGATACCTGTTATGTTTGTTGTAAAAGAATATTAGTTCATGATTGCTATGAAAACTATGCTGCATGTAGAAAAATCAATCGATTGACTAACACCCACCTTTCCATCATTAGAATCCACTGCCAACCGTTATATAAAACGCGCTGTCAACGTCACTAAAAGCGAGGTCTACCCCCATGTGTAACCCATATCGGCAAGCTATCTGATAGCGAAATCCAGCACCATACGCATCGACACTTTCATCGTCTGACAGACTGCCCTCTACTGTCGCTTTATCCAGGCCATAAAACGCAGAAACGGTCCAACGATTATCAATCGCATTATCGTATTCCGCGACAACACCCAGCCCAGAGGTCACCGAGCTTTCGCCCATAAAATATTGAATAACGCCATTGATAGCGTTATTCACATCTTCATTACTGGTCTCAAACTCTACCGAGCTCTGGCCAATAATCTGTTTCACACCCAGCATCAATGGTGTGTTTGCCACTCGAAACTGGAGCTGCTGAAGCGCAGCGACTCCCGAGGTTTTTGTGCCGAATTGAATCGTTTTGTTGTACGACGCACCTATACTGAACTCTTTGAAAATATCGAGGTTCGCCTTTCCAGCGCCAACGCCACCCGTATATCGAATGTTATCTTTTAGCCACGACGGTATCACCGTTAATGTCGGTATCAGAACCTGCGCCATATTCAAAGTCCCCACCATGAATAAAGACATACACGGGTAATGACTCTGAACCATTGATCTCCGAAGGACGCCAAATATTAAGATTCAAGCAATCTTCAGATTGCTCTTGCTGGGTTATTTTAAGCTGTGGGCACACGGCGCCAAATTGTGTCGCATCTATAGCGCTATCAGCATTGTGTTCTAATTGACGGAGTGACTGTGCTGAAAACGTTGTTGATCGGCGTAAGTGATTCCTTTAAACGCTTCAATGGATACGCGTTGCTCGTCACCTGCTAAGGTATTGATCACAACAGACTCTCTATTTGCGAAAAGAGTCGCGTCCCCGATGGATACTGAAACCTGCTCTGTTGGTAATGTCTGAAGCGGTTCTGGCTTAATAGGACGTGAGCTGGTTTCATCACTACCCCACGCAGAAAGAGCAACAGTGATAGCGATAACCATGAGTGAGCGATGCGTTAAATTCATGGTTGTACCCATAAATGTGTTCGGCCATCTGACCTGATATTGGTATCATCAAACCTGAGAATCCCTATGCTCAGCCATGCTCATTTCTGGAGTATTTGAAGTATTTTTTCTTTATGGTGCGATATTAATTCACTCTTTAAATTTGAATAAATCGCTTATGCAGGACGTGATCCTACATATATTCACTACCGTGAGTGGATGTCGCTTTTTATTTATCACAAAGACTTCTTGTTGTACCTTCTTTGGCTGACTATCTAGGGTTGATAAAATTTCAACGGGTTCTTGAAATAGCTCTATAGGGGGTTGCTGTAACTCTCCTTCTGAAGCTTCAAACTCATCAAAGAACCCAAATATGTTATTAGAGTCCGATGGCATAGTTAGCACCAAACGTAAGTTTCGAGGCCAAAGCCAATATTGTTGAGGTCTGTTTTGACTTGACCCGAAGAGGTCCAAGGTAGAAGTGCGTCGATATCAGGCTCTGCTTTCGCGAGCTCTTTCATGCACTTGACCATGTAGTCTTAGAGGATAAGACCGTTGGCTTTTGCAGTCTCGACGATACTGTAAAGCATCGCGCTCGCCTCAGCACCGTTTGGTGTGTTGGAGAATAGCCAATTTTTCCTGCCAATAACCAGCGGTTTAATTGCGCGTTCAGCGCGATTATTATCGATAGATAAGTGACCATCGTCGATATAACGAATGAGTTTAGGCCATTGCCCGAGCTTGTACTTTATTGCTTTGCCTAGTGGGCTAGAGCCTATCACCTTCTGGGTTGTCATCCATTGGTAAAGCTCATCCAGTATCGGCTTGGCATGAGCTTAACGCTCTGCTTTTCGCTCTTCGGCAGGCGCACCTTTTAAGCGTGATTCTATCCCGCAGAGCTTTGGGGGGTTAGCCAGCGCTTTATCAGCCTTGCCCGATTCACCTTCCCCTTGAAGCTTCTTCGCGTCCATGAACTTGCGTTAAGCACCCCACATTAGTGACGTGATGCAGACCATGATAAGCCGTGTAGCCATCGGTTTGTAGATAACCGTTGTAGTCACCTAAAAAGTCCACGGGGCACACCCTCGCGCGACTGTTTTGATAGTCGTACAAGGCGATTTTTTCACATTCGGCAGTGC
>NZ_JBFRKQ010000088.1:0-17882 GCF_041469505.1 Vibrio sp. 10N.286.49.E11 | reverse complement strand
TCTTAAGTGAACGGCATTACTCCCTAGGGAGCCTTTGTTTTTATTCGTACCTTGGTGCAATTGCGAATTATAGCGCAACACCAATGTTACTGACTGGGTCTTCACGCAGTTCGTGGCGTAGGTCTTTGATCAGCTCTAAGTCACGCTCAGTCGTTTCACGTAGAGGTCGGAAAATGGCCCACTGAACGTCCCACTCTTCACACACCGCTTCGTTTTCTTTCTGGTTTTCGTTCGTCACTTCTTCAGCGCCTTGAGCAAACTCAAGCTCAGCAACCGTCTTCACCGATTGTTGACTCACTTTAATTACCGCTTCCAACATATGTTCACGGTCAAGCAGACCATGAATTAGCGTTGCTAGGCCTTGGCATGCGTCCATTGCTGGGTAAACACCATAAAAATCAAAATCATCACCGCTAGGGAATAGCTCTTCAACCTTCTCAAGTTGACGCTCAAAGTTCACCTTTGCTGTTTTAACCGTCAGGATTTCCCAAATGCTATCCAAAACATCACGATAGATTCGAGCTTCCGCAAATTCTGTATTCTCACAAAACATGGCATAGTTAGGGTACATACGCTCACATAGACACGCCATAAAGGTAATTTGTTGCCAAGGTTCTAACTTTTCAAGACGAACCTGCAGTGGATTCTGAAGCATAGTCACTCAATAATTGCAGAAAAAGACAGCGAAAGTGTACTTGATAAACCCTGGGGGGAAAAGGTAAGCCGATGAACAATTTTACGAATAAGCTCTATATTCTTACTGAGCATGACGATACCTATACGCAACTGATTCTAAACCAGGATTTACCCGACCTAGAAATCACTCAAAACCCCAAATCAGCACAGATTGTCTTGGCGTCACCACCTCTAATCGCAGAGCGCCTCGGCGAGTTTAAAGAGCTAGACTGGGTACAGAGTACCTATGCCGGAATCAATAAACTCACTCAGCCAGATCTGCGTCAGGACTATACGCTAACCAACGTCAAAGGCATCTTTGGTCCGGCTATCGCAGAATACGTATTGGGTTACACAATCAGTCACTGTAGACACTTCCCTCATTACCACCAGCATCAACAACAACGAAACTGGCAGCCACAGCTTTATACTAGCCTAACTGACAAAACTATGGTGATTTTAGGAACAGGTTCAATCGGCAGTCATTTGGCAAAAACCGCGGCGGCTTTTGGTATTCATACCATAGGTGTCAACCGTACCGGCATCCCATCCAAACAAGAAACCTTTAAAGAGACTTTCCACATCAATGAGATAGAGGCTGCCCTTAAGCAGGCCGATATTGTGGTCAACACCTTGCCATCAACCGCTGAAACCTATCAGCTGTTGAACCAAACCACGTTAGGTTACTGCTCTAATGTGTTGCTGTTTAATGTCGGTCGAGGGGAAAGCATCGACAATAAAGCCTTGTTGCTCGCCATAAAAAACAGATGGGTAGAACACGCATTTTTAGATGTGTTTGAAAGTGAACCCCTCTCTCAGGAACATCCTTTCTGGAAACTACCGCAAGTCACCATCACTCCACACATCGCTGCACTCAGTGAGCCAAGACAAGTAGTCGAGATCTTCGCAGAGAATTACAAACAGTGGCGAGATGGCTTTACACTTAATCATGTCATCGATTTTGATAAAGGTTACTGATGTCCTCTTCGTTACTTAAAGAGATTCGACAATGCCGAGCTTGTGAGCCTCACCTATCACACGGTGCTAACCCGGTGATTCAAGCGCATCCAAACGCGCGCTTGCTGATCATAGGTCAAGCGCCGGGTATCAAGGTGCATGAGTCGTCGATCCCTTGGAATGACGCGAGTGGCGAACGATTAAGAGGATGGTTAGGGATAGATAGCGATACTTTTTACGACGAGCAAAAAGTCGCGATTGTGCCTATGGGGTTTTGTTATCCGGGGAAAGGGAAAAGTGGTGATCTTCCACCACGCAAAGAGTGCGCGGAGCTTTGGCATAACAAAGTGCTGCAATCTCTACCCAATATTCAAATGACACTGCTGATTGGCCAGTACGCACAAAACCATTACCTAACAAACAAGACCACCAGCACATTGACCGAAACCGTGCGTGATTGGCAAAGGTGGGCGCCTGAGTTTTTGCCATTACCCCACCCTTCGCCACGCAATAATATCTGGCTCAAGAAGAACCCTTGGTTTGAAAGTGAAGTCATTCCTTATATCAGGAAACACATCTCTGAGCATTTGGCCTACCATGATCCAAATACCTAATTAACTGCACACAACAAGATTAAACCGCCATCAAATGCCAATTTCAGGCAATAAAAAAGCGCTGTTGGTTTCCCAACAGCGCTTTCAATAATCTTACTCAGAATTACTTGTGGTAAGGCTTAGACAATTCGTGAACAGCGTCAACGAATACACCAGCGTTCTCTGGCGGTACATCTAAGTGGATACCGTGGCCTAGGTTAAATACATGACCTGTACCACCGTCGCCGAAGCCTTCAAGGATGCTGCCCACTTCTTCGCGAATACGTTCAGGCTGAGCGTAAAGCATTGAAGGATCCATGTTACCTTGCAGAGCAACTTTGTCGCCGATGCGAGCTTTTGCATCTGCGATGTTGATAGTCCAGTCTAGACCAACCGCATCACAACCTGTTGCTGCGATAGACTCAAGCCACATGCCACCGTTCTTAGTGAACAGAGTAACCGGTACTCGACGACCTTCGTTTTCACGGATTAGGCCATCAACGATTTTGTGCATGTATTGCAGTGAGAATAGGTTGTAGTCACGAGGAGTCAGTACACCACCCCATGTATCAAATACCATTACCGATTGAGCACCCGCTTTAATTTGCGCGTTCAGGTATTCGATAACACTGTCAGCCAGCTTATCTAGAAGCAGGTGCAGCGTTTGTGGTTCTGCGTACATCATCTTCTTGATCTTAGTGAATGCTTTAGAGCTTCCACCTTCAACCATGTATGTCGCTAGAGTCCATGGGCTACCAGAGAAACCAATCAGTGGCACTTCGCCTTTCAGGTCTTTACGGATCTGACGAACCGCATTCATTACGTATTGAAGCTCGCCTTCTGGATCAGGTAGGCCAATCTTCTCTACGTCAGCTTTACACGTGATAGGACGCTCAAACTTAGGACCTTCACCTGTTTCAAAGTACAAACCTAAGCCCATTGCATCAGGGATAGTTAGGATGTCTGAGAACAAGATTGCCGCATCAAGCGGGAAACGACGTAAAGGTTGAAGTGTTACTTCTGATGCCAGTTCCGCGTTTTTGCACAAAGACATGAAATCGCCCGCTTCAGCGCGCGTTGCTTTGTATTCAGGAAGATAGCGGCCAGCTTGGCGCATCATCCATACCGGTGTGTAATCAACAGGCTGTTTTAAAAGTGCGCGTAAATAGCGATCGTTTTTTAATTCGGTCATTCCGTTAAATTCCAATTCAATCTTGTCTAGTTTTGATGGCAAGTATTCTAACACTGATTGAAGGGTAAAAGCTGTGTGCTTTGCAACCTAGATCAAGTTATTAACTTTTAAATCAATGCTTAATTTGCACCCAATTACGGGAGCATGTTAAAAATTTGTTCGCTAGCGAAAATTACAATTATAACATCTGAGTAGTCACTACTCAGCATCTCATAACGACATCTTACTTACCCCCTCCACTTGTGGAGGGTTTTTTTTTAGCTTTTGACCACCCATAGGCCAAATACTATCACAGGCAAATTAGTGCTCTAGCATCTGCTCCGTCACACCATCTTTTATCACGTCATCAACGGTTTTCTCAATCAACTGTCTCGCAATAGTTCCAACAGGAGCAACATCAGGCAGGCTTGTTACGTCAAACCATTGAGCATCCGATAGCTCGCTGTAGTCAGGCTTGAGCGTACCACCAGCATAATCTGCGAGAAAGCCCATCATCATACTCGATGGAAACGCCCATGGCTGGCTGCCAAAATAACGAATATTATCGACATCGATACCCGTTTCTTCTTTGACTTCTCTTGCCACACACTGCTCTAAGGTCTCTCCAACCTCTAGGAAGCCCGCTATCACGGTATACATGCCTGTTTTATGTCTTGGGTGCTGCGCAAGCAATATCTTGTTGTCGTTTCGCACAGCGACAATGATGCACGGGAAGATACGAGGATAATGAAGTGTGCGGCAATCTCCACACTGCATCGCCACCTGGTTATGGTTGAGATGATTTCGACCACCACACTGAGGGCAAAAACGCATACTTTGAGTCATATGCCCATATTGGATGGCTTTGCTTGCAGTCAAGAAACTCACTTCAGGCCAGTGCAGTAACTCTCTTAGGCTGACCATGCTCAGCTCATTCTCCACATCACAATCGTTGAGCCAATACACCTGGCGACCTTGATGCTGACCAATACAGATTGCATGCTCCACACTCAGCCCAAGCTCTTCAGCAGAGCCAAACGGAAACTGATCATTATTAACCCAAATATCACTACCAGAAACGACGCACCAATAAGCTTGCTCTGTCATTTTGTTATCACTTTTTTTTAACATCCCTATGCCTCATTGCTTGCAGTTCGTTCATTTTACTGGCAATCTAATTTCATACTAGAGTTGTAGCAGAGAATAATTCAAACTATTACTTTTAGTAGCTACCAATAAAATGGACCCTGCTTAGGCAATTACTTGATCACAAGGTTGTGATCAGATCATGAGGACATGGTCATGCTAAATAAATTCAAACAAGTACAAGAACAATGGGGTGGCTCTAATGAGGTCATCGATCATTGGCTCGAAACTCGACAGTCTCTAATCGTTGAGTATTGTAAGCTAGGTGCCTTGCAGCCAGCTAGCAACGGGCAATCAAACGTTGTTGAACTCCCTTCCCCTAAAGAAATAAGCTCATTCTGTGATCATGTTGTCGATTATATCTCAGAGGGTCATTTTAAGATCTACGATATGGTCATGAAAAAATGGCAAGCAACAGGCTTTAAAACCAATGACGAGATTGATACAACTTACGCGAAGATCGTACTTACAACCGAGCCGCTTCTAGAATTCAATGATAAGTACGTTAAAGTAAATGCAGACGATGAGTTGCCTAACTTCGAAGGAGATATGTCCAAAGTAGGTGAACTACTCGAACTACGTTTTGAAGTAGAAGATAATCTTATCCAGCTTATTGCAGACAGTTTAGCGATTCCACCAGGCGCTTAGTTAGCCGAATCCTTAATAAGCTTGCCTCTGTGCAAGCTTTTTGTTTTGTCTGTAAGGTTATCCAAACTACCCAGAACCTTTCAGACAGAGCTTACTCGCTCGCCCTGACCTTTAGCCATAAGCATATGGTTACAGCCCTAATCAGCCTAGTCATCTCTACCCTTTATCTTACTGGCCTCAAAGAGCACTCTTCAGGACATAAATCCAACCTCACCAGCTAGATAAGCACACCTATCACTTTATAAGTCATAGCTAAATACCAATACGCCAGATACAAAAAAGGCACCCGAAGGTGCCTTTTTCTTATCTCTTAGAGACTACTCGTAGAGCTTACTCTTCTGAAGAGAAACCAGCGTTTAGAAGTGCTGCTAGATTGTCAGTAGCTTGTTCAGCTGAAGGACCTTCTTGCTCTTCTTCACGTTGTTTTTGACGCTCTTGGTGGTATGCGAAACCAGTACCAGCTGGGATCAGACGACCAACAATTACGTTCTCTTTCAGACCACGAAGGTCATCACGCTTACCAGAAACCGCAGCTTCTGTTAGTACGCGAGTCGTTTCTTGGAACGATGCTGCTGAGATGAATGACTCAGTTGCAAGAGATGCTTTAGTAATACCTAGTAGGTCACGTTCGAAACGTACTAGTTCTTTACCTTCAGCTTCTAGCTTACGGTTAGCAATCTTAACATTGTGGTACTCAACTTGTTCGCCAGGTAGGAACGGAGAGTCACCAGAATGAGTGATTGTACACTTACGTAGCATTTGACGAACGATAGTCTCGATGTGCTTATCGTTAATCTTTACGCCTTGTAAGCGGTAAACTTCTTGAACTTCGTTCGCGATGTACTGAGTTACTGCGTGGATACCACGTAGACGCAGGATATCGTGTGGAGTTTCAGGACCGTCGGCGATTACATCACCACGTTCAATCTTCTCACCTTCGAACACGTTCAATTGACGATGCTTAGGAATCATCTCTTCGTAAGCGTCACCGCCTTCACGAGTGATTACTAGACGACGCTTACCTTTCGTTTCTTTACCGAAAGACACAGTACCTGTGTGCTCAGCAAGGATCGCAGGCTCTTTAGGCTTACGAGCTTCGAATAGGTCAGCTACGCGTGGTAGACCACCGGTGATATCTTTGTTTCCGCTCGATTTTTGAGGGATACGAGATAGTGTGTCACCAATGCCAACTTCAGCGCCATCTTCGATGTTTACAATCGCTTTGCCAGGTAGGAAGTAGTGAGCTGGCATCTCTGTACCAGGGATCATTACGTCGTTACCTTGCTCATCAACAAGTTTGATAGCTGGACGCATATCTTTACCTGCTGCTGGGCGAGCTGCTGCGTCTGTAACTTCACTTGAAGAAAGACCCGTTAGATCGTCAGTTTGACGAGAAACTGTAATACCATCGATCATATCTACGAATTGGATACGACCTGCCACTTCAGTGATGATTGGCATGGTATGCGCTTCCCAGTTAGCTACAACTTCACCAGCAGTAACTGCTGCGTTGTCGCCTTTGGTTAGCATCGAACCGTAAGGAAGTTTGTGCTTCTCTTTAGTACGGCCGAATTCATCAATAATCGTCATCTCAGATGCACGAGAAGTGATAACCAGTTTCTTATCTTTGTTAACTACGAACTTAGCATTGTGAAGTTTCACAGTACCAGTTGTCTTAGCTTGGATGCTGTTCTCTGCTGCTGCAGTAGATGCCGCACCACCGATGTGGAACGTACGCATCGTTAGCTGTGTACCCGGTTCACCGATAGATTGTGCAGCGATAACACCAACTGCTTCACCTTGGTTCACTAGGTGACCACGTGCTAGGTCACGACCGTAACACTGTGCACAACAACCGAAGTCTGCATCACAGGTAACAACAGAGCGCACTTTCATGCTATCTACTGAGTTGTCTTCCATGATTTGACACCACTTCTCATCAATCAGAGTATTACGTGGAATCAGTACATCTTCAGTACCAGGCTTAAGAACGTCTTCAGCTACTACACGACCTAGAGCAAGCTCAGAAAGTGCAACTTTAACGTCACCACCTTCGATGTGAGGCATCATGTCGATACCTTCATGCGTGCCACAGTCATGTTCGTGTACTACAACGTCTTGAGCAACGTCTACTAGACGACGAGTTAGGTAACCCGAGTTTGCTGTTTTCAGTGCTGTATCCGCAAGACCCTTACGAGCACCGTGCGTTGAGATAAAGTACTGAAGGACGTTTAGACCTTCTTTAAAGTTCGCTGTGATCGGCGTTTCGATGATTGAACCATCTGGACGCGCCATCAGACCACGCATACCTGCTAGCTGACGAATCTGAGCTGCAGAACCACGTGCGCCCGAGTCGGCCATCATGTAGATGCTGTTGAACGATTCTTGCTGTTCTTCTTCGCCGTCACGGTTGATAACTGTTTCAGAAGATAGGTTATCCATCATTGCTTTCGCAACGCGGTCATTCGTAGATGCCCAGATATCGATAACTTTGTTGTAACGCTCACCCGCAGTAACAAGACCAGATTGGAATTGCTCTTGGATTTCGCGAACTTCTTCTTCAGCAGATTCAATTTCATCGTATTTCGCTTGAGGTACAACCATATCGTCGATACCTACAGAAACACCAGAAAGTGCAGCGTATGCAAAACCTGCGTACATGATTTGGTCAGCAAATACTACTGTATCTTTTAGACCAAGCTTACGGTAACACTCGTTAAGAAGAGTAGAGATCTGCTTCTTACCTAACTTTTGGTTAACGATGCTGTACGGTAGGCCAGCTGGAACGATTTGCCATAGCATTGCACGGCCGACAGTTGTATCAACCATCTTCGTTTCAGTAGTGCTGTTACCATCTTCGTCTACTACAGTTTCGGTGATACGTACTTTAACGCGAGCGTGTAGCTCAGCAGTCTTAGTACGGTATGCCTTTTCAGCCTCAGCAGGGCCAGCAAGGTACATACCTTCGCCTTTCACGTTGATCTTGTCACGTGTCATGTAGTAAAGACCCAATACAACGTCCTGAGAAGGTACGATGATCGGATCACCTGACGCTGGCGACAGAATGTTATTCGTCGACATCATCAGTGTACGTGCTTCAAGCTGTGCTTCTAGAGTTAGAGGCACGTGTACCGCCATTTGGTCACCATCGAAGTCGGCGTTGTATGCCGCACACACTAGTGGGTGAAGCTGAATCGCTTTACCTTCGATTAGTACTGGTTCAAACGCTTGGATACCTAGACGGTGAAGTGTAGGTGCACGGTTAAGCAGTACTGGGTGTTCGCGGATTACTTCGTCCAGGATATCCCAAACGATAGCTTCTTCGCGCTCTACCATCTTCTTAGCAGCTTTGATTGTCGTAGCCATGCCACGAGTTTCTAGCTTGCTGTAGATGAACGGCTTAAATAGCTCAAGTGCCATCTTCTTAGGAAGACCACACTGATGTAGACGAAGGTATGGACCTACTGTGATTACAGAACGGCCAGAGTAGTCTACACGTTTACCTAGAAGGTTCTGACGGAAACGACCTTGTTTACCCTTGATCATATCAGCAAGAGATTTCAGAGGACGCTTGTTAGAACCAGTGATAGCACGACCACGACGACCGTTATCTAGAAGTGCATCAACAGACTCTTGCAGCATACGCTTTTCGTTACGTACGATGATGTCCGGAGCAGCTAGCTCTAGAAGACGCTTCAAACGGTTGTTACGGTTGATCACACGACGGTAAAGGTCGTTCAGATCTGAAGTCGCAAAACGACCGCCATCTAGTGGTACTAGAGGACGTAGATCTGGCGGCAGAACCGGAAGTACAGTCAGAATCATCCATTGCGGATCGTTACCCGATGCAATGAACGCTTCAACTAGCTTCAGGCGCTTAGTAACTTTTTTACGCTTAGTTTCTGAGTTAGTTGTTTCTAACTCTTCGCGCATTTCTTCCACTTCTTGATGAAGGTCCATTGTTGCAAGCAGATCTTTGATCGCTTCAGCACCCATCTTAGCAGTGAATTCGTCACCCCACTCTTCTAGACGATCCAGATACTCTTCTTCAGTAAGCATCTGAGATTTTTCTAGATCAGTCATACCTGGTTCAGTTACTACGTACATCTCGAAGTAAAGAACACGTTCGATATCACGTAGAGGGATATCCATTAGTAGACCGATACGAGACGGTAGTGATTTTAGGAACCAGATGTGAGCAACTGGTGAAGCTAGCTCGATGTGGCCCATACGGTCACGACGAACTTTAGTTTGTGTAACTTCAACGCCACACTTCTCACAGATAACACCACGGTGCTTCAGGCGCTTGTATTTGCCACAAAGACATTCGTAGTCTTTAACTGGACCAAAAATACGTGCACAGAACAGACCATCACGTTCAGGTTTGAACGTACGATAGTTAATTGTTTCCGGCTTTTTAACTTCACCAAAAGACCATGAACGGATCATGTCTGGTGAAGATAGACCGATTTTGATTGCATCAAATTCTTCGGTCTTATGCTGTGCTTTTAGAAAGTTTAATAAGTCTTTCACATTCAGCTCCTGTAAGGAGTTAAAGGAGCTCACTGCTGTAGCAAGCTCCCTTTTACCAAATAATCCTATCTTCTTTTAAAAAGAGGAGGGATTACTCTTCGTCTTCTAGCTCGATGTTGATACCTAGCGAGCGAATCTCTTTCAACAGTACGTTGAACGACTCAGGCATACCAGGTTCCATGCTATGGTTACCGTCTACGATGTTCTTATACATCTTAGTACGGCCGTTAACGTCATCTGACTTAACTGTTAGCATTTCTTGTAGAGTATATGCAGCACCGTATGCTTCTAGTGCCCATACTTCCATCTCACCGAAACGCTGACCACCGAACTGAGCTTTACCACCAAGTGGTTGCTGAGTTACTAGGCTGTAAGAACCAGTTGAACGAGCATGCATCTTGTCATCAACCAAGTGGTTCAGTTTCAGCATGTACATGTAACCAACAGTTACAGGACGCTCAAACGAATCACCAGTACGACCATCAAACAGTTTAAGCTGACCAGATTCTGGCAGATCACCCAGTTTAAGTAGTTCTTTGATTAGAGACTCAGAAGCACCGTCGAACACAGGAGTAGCAATCGGTAGACCGCCACGTAGGTTCTTGATCAGTGTACGAACTTGATCATCAGACAGTTCAGCAATATCAACTTTCT
Organism: Vibrio sp. 10N.286.49.E11; assembly: GCF_041469505.1. NCBI lineage: Bacteria > Pseudomonadati > Pseudomonadota > Gammaproteobacteria > Vibrionales > Vibrionaceae > Vibrio > Vibrio sp. 10N.286.49.E11. Next base: position 7,505 of record NZ_JBFRKQ010000088.1, on the reverse strand, counting down.
GACGAGTATCACCAAGATCGTAAACCTTCTGTAGGAACTCACGGAACTTATGCAGTTCTTGTTGTTCCTTAACCATTTGGTTGATCTTGTCACCGATACCTTTCGCAGCCAAACCTAAGTGAACTTCTAGGATCTGACCGATGTTCATACGCGATGGTACACCCAGCGGGTTAAGTACGATGTCTACAGGCTGACCTTTCTCATCGTATGGCATGTCTTCAACAGGGTTAATCTTAGAGATTACACCTTTGTTACCGTGACGACCGGCCATCTTATCACCAGGTTGGATACGACGTTTAACCGCTAGGTAAACTTTAACAATCTTAAGAACGCCAGGCGCTAGATCATCACCTTGAGTGATTTTACGACGCTTAGTTTCAAACTTCTTATCGAAGTCTGCTTTTAGCTCATCCCACTGCTCAGCAAGTTGCTCAAGCTGTGTTTGTAGCGCATCGTCTTCTAGAACTTGCTCTAGCCATTGCTTACGACCGATAGTATCAAGCTTAGCTTCAGAGTAACCACCAGACAGAAGTACAGCTTTAACACGGTTAAGAAGGCCACCCTCAAGAATTTGGAACTCTTCAGTTAGGTCTTTCTTAGCTTCTTTAAGCTGCATCTGTTCGATTTCAAGTGCACGCTTGTCTTTCTCTACGCCATCGCGAGTGAAGACTTGTACATCGATGATAGTACCCGAAACAGAGTTTGGTACACGTAGAGAAGTATCTTTAACATCAGATGCTTTCTCACCGAAGATAGCACGTAGTAGCTTCTCTTCAGGAGTCAGTTGAGTTTCACCTTTAGGGGTTACTTTACCAACTAGGATGTCGCCACCCTTAACTTCAGCACCAATGTAAACGATACCTGACTCGTCTAGTTTAGACAGAGCAGACTCACCTACGTTTGGAATATCAGCTGTGATCTCTTCAGAACCCAGCTTAGTATCACGAGCCACACAAGATAGTTCTTGGATGTGGATTGTCGTGAAACGGTCTTCTTGAACTACGCGCTCAGATACTAAGATCGAGTCTTCGAAGTTGTAACCGTTCCAAGGCATGAATGCGATACGCATGTTTTGGCCAAGAGCTAGTTCACCAAGGTCTGTTGAAGGACCATCAGCAAGAACATCGCCGCGTGCAACTGGTTCACCAGGAAGTACAGTTGGACGTTGGTTAATACATGTGTTTTGGTTCGAACGCGTGTACTTAGTTAGGTTGTAGATATCGATACCAGCTTCGCCAGGTACCAATTCATCTTCGTTAACCTTAACTACGATACGAGAAGCGTCTACAGACTGAACTTGACCACCACGTTTAGCAACCGCTGTAACACCAGAGTCAACTGCGATGTTACGTTCGATACCTGTACCTACTAGAGGCTTATCAGCCTTAAGTGTTGGTACAGCTTGACGTTGCATGTTGGCACCCATCAATGCACGGTTCGCATCATCGTGTTCTAGGAACGGGATAAGCGAAGCAGCGATAGATACTACTTGGTTTGTCGCAACGTCCATGTAGTCAACGTGATCGCGTGGGTGAAGACCAGATTCACCTTTTTGACGAGCTGTGATTAGCTCATCTGCAAACGTACCTTCTTCAGTAAGAATGGTGTTTGCTTGCGCGATTACGAATTGACCTTCCTGGATTGCAGACAGGTAATCAACTTCTTCTGTTACTACACCATCTACTACACGACGGTACGGAGTTTCTAGGAAACCGTAATCGTTACAACGTGCAAACGCAGATAGTGAGTTAATTAGACCGATGTTTGGACCTTCAGGCGTTTCGATCGGACATAGACGACCATAGTGAGTTACGTGAACGTCACGTACTTCGAAGCCTGCGCGCTCACGAGTAAGACCACCAGGACCTAAAGCAGAGATACGACGTTTGTGCGTAACTTCTGACAATGGGTTGTTTTGGTCCATGAACTGTGAAAGCTGTGAAGAGCCAAAGAATTCTTTAACTGCAGCAGAGATCGGCTTAGCGTTGATAAGATCTTGAGGCATGATTGCATCAAGGTCACCAAGGCTTAGGCGCTCTTTAACGGCACGTTCTACACGAACTAGACCAACACGGAATTGGTTTTCTGCCATTTCACCTACAGAACGGATACGACGGTTGCCAAGGTGGTCGATATCGTCCACTTCACCAATACCGTTACGGATACCAATCAGTTTCTTCATCACTTCGATGATGTCTGATTCATCCAGAGTACCGCGCTCTTCTTCTTCTTCACGCTCGATAGAGCTGTTGAACTTCATACGGCCTACAGTTGATAGGTCGTAACGTTCTTCAGAGAAGAATAGGCTTTCGAATAGAGACTCTGCAGCTTCTTTCGTTGGTGGCTCGCCAGGACGCATCATGCGGTAGATTTCTACCAATGCAGAGATGCGATCTACTGTGCTATCTGCACGTAGAGTGTCTGACATGAATGGACCGTGATCTAGGTCATTCGTGAACAGAGTTTGTAGAGCCTTGTGGCCTGCTTGAGACAGGTTAGCAAGAGCTTCTAGGCTAATCTCTTGGTTCGCGCCAACGATGATCTCGCCAGTTGCTTCGTTGATGTAATCTTTAGATGCAACTTTACCAACGATGTACTCTACTGGTACTTCGATGTGCTCAACGCCATCTTTTTCAAGTTGACGGATATGGCGAGCAGTAACACGACGACCAGTCTCAACGTAAGTTTTACCGTTTGCTTCGATGTCGAATGACGCAGTTTCACCACGTAGACGATCAGGAACCAACTCCATAAGAAGAGTTTGGTCTTTCACTTCGAAGTTCACTTTGTCGAAGAACAGATCAAGGATCTCTTCAGTCGATTTACCAAGTGCACGAAGAATAATCGATGCTGGTAGCTTACGACGACGGTCGATACGTACGAATAAGTTATCCTTAGGATCGAACTCAAAGTCTAACCATGAGCCACGGTAAGGAATTACACGTGCGTTATAAAGAACTTTACCTGATGAGTGGGTCTTACCCTTATCACTGTCGAAGAACACGCCTGGGCTTCGGTGCAGCTGGGATACGATAACCCTCTCGGTACCATTAATTACGAAAGTACCATTGTCTGTCATAAGCGGAATTTCGCCCATGTAGACTTCTTGTTCTTTAATGTCTTTTACAGTACCTGCTGGTGCATCTCGATCAAAGATAACTAGACGTAGTTTTACGCGTAGTGGCTTTGAGTAAGTAACACCGCGGATTTGACATTCTTTAACGTCAAAAACTGGCTCACCAAGACGGTAGCTAACGTATTGCAGCTCAGAATTGCCGTTGTAGCTCTGAATTGGAAATACAGAACGGAAAGCAGCTTCAAGACCGTATTGACCTTCTGGATCCTGTTCGATGAATTTGTCGAAAGAATCAAGCTGGATCGATAACAGGTATGGAATGTCCAAAACTTGTGGACGAGTACCAAAATCCTTACGGATGCGCTTTTTCTCGGTATAAGAGTAAACCATGGGGTTCCTCAGCTCGCTGATAAGTGACCCAAACCACCCAAAACACTCTTCAGAGGGGGTGGTGACAAACAGCTGTTTAGTGGTAGTGAACAATCATTTCGAAAAAATGACTGTTTTTTTGCTCGGATTATGACGGTTAAACAGCGGAAATTTCGCCATAGCCCTACAGCGCAAAAAGGCCGGTGGTTAATAAACCACCAGCCATTAGCCTTGCGGCTATGAAATTAAGTAATAATTACTTGATTTCAACAGAAGCGCCAGCTTCTTCTAGCTGTGCTTTAAGAGCTTCAGCTTCAGCTTTGTCAACGCCTTCTTTAAGCGCTGCAGGAGCTGAGTCTACAAGACCTTTAGCTTCTTTAAGACCTAGGCCAGTTGCGCCACGTACAGCTTTGATAACTTGTACTTTGTTAGCGCCAGCAGCAGTTAGGATTACGTCGAATTCAGTTTGCTCAGCAGCAGCGTCGCCGCCAGCTGCGCCACCAGCTACAACTGCAGCTGCAGCTGAAACGCCGAATTTCTCTTCCATAGCTTCGATAAGCTCAACAACTTGCATTACAGACATTTCTGCAACTGCGTCTAGGATTTGCTCGTTAGTAATAGACATAACAATTCTCTTTTAAGTCAACAATAAGTTTAATTTGCAACCAGTGAAAAGCAAGGCTTAAGCCGCTGCTTCTTCTTTTTGGTCACGTAGTGCAGCGATAGTACGAACCAGCTTGCCAGCAGAAGCTTCTTTCATGCACATCATTAGGCGTGCGATAGCTTCGTCGTAAGTTGGTAGTGTCGCTAGTACTTCAGCATCAGTAACTGCGCCTTCAAATGCAGCAGCTTTGATCTCGAAATCTTTGTTCTCTTTAGCGAAGTCTTTGAAAAGACGCGCTGCAGCACCTGGGTGCTCGTTAGAGAACGCGATCAGAGTTGGACCAGTGAAAGTGTCTACTAGACACTCGTAGTCTGTACCCTGAACCGCACGGCGTGCTAGTGTGTTACGAACAACTTTCATGTAAACACCCGCTTCGCGAGCTTGTTTACGTAGAGAAGTCATTGCGCCAACTTCAACGCCACGAGAATCAGCTACAACTGCAGAAAGTGCACCACTGGCAGCTTCGTTGACTTCAGCAACAATTGCTTTTTTGTCTTGAAGATTTAAAGCCATTTGGATTAACCTCTGGTTGTGATTACAGCACCCAATACAAAATGTATTGAGCGTTTACGATGTTATTTAAAAATGAATAAATCCACTTCAAACCACAACATCGCCTACGTAGGTTTTATTAAGCTATCAATAATCTAATGAAAATCGACAGCGCCTACGGTCTTGGGATAGATGATTTCAAATTGCTTTAAAACCACCCAACCACAAATATTAGGCGCAGAATTATACACTAAATCTGCGCCTAAGCAAATTAGTTTGCTTGAGTATCAAGACTAGCTTGATCAACAGCAACACCAGCACCCATCGTAGTAGAGATGCTTACTTTCTTCAGGTAAGTACCCTTAGCTGAAGAAGGCTTAGCTTTCTTAAGAGCAACTAGAAGTGCTTCTAGGTTCTCTTGAAGCTGGCTAGCTTCGAAAGATGCTTTACCGATAGTAGTGTGGATGATGCCGTTCTTGTCGTTACGGTAACGAACCTGACCAGCTTTAGCGTTCTTAACCGCTTCAGCAACGTTAGGAGTTACAGTACCAACTTTAGGGTTTGGCATAAGGCCGCGTGGACCTAGGATTGTACCTAGTTGACCAACAACACGCATTGCATCTGGAGAAGCAACAACTACGTCGAAGTTCATTTCGCCTTTTTTCACTTGCTCAGCAAGATCTTCCATACCAACGATATCTGCGCCAGCAGCTTTAGCAGCTTCTGCGTTTGCACCTTGAGTGAAAACAGCAACGCGGATGTCACGGCCAGTACCGTGAGGTAGCACAGTTGCGCCACGAACGTTTTGGTCAGATTTACGAGCATCGATGCCTAGGTTAACAGCAACGTCTACAGACTCAACGAATTTAGCAGTCGCTAGTTCTTTTAGAAGAGCAACAGCTTCGTTGATTTCGTATTCTTTAGTTGAGTCAACTTTGTCGCGGATTACGCGCATACGCTTAGTAAGTTTAGCCATGATCTTATCCCTCTACCACTAGGCCCATTGAACGAGCAGTACCAGCAATAGAACGTTTCATTGCTTCGATGTCAGCACCAGTCATATCAGCAGCTTTAGTTTCTGCGATTTCCTGAACTTGAGCGTCAGTAACAGTACCAACTTTCTCAGTGTTTGGACGACCTGAACCAGACTTAACGCCAGCAGCTTTCTTAAGAAGAACAGCAGCAGGTGGAGTCTTAGTTACGAACGTGAAAGAACGGTCGTTGTAAACAGTAATAACTACTGGAGTAGGTAGACCTTTCTCAACAGATTCTGTTTTTGCGTTGAACGCTTTACAGAATTCCATGATGTTCACGCCGTGCTGACCTAGAGCAGGACCAACCGGTGGACTTGGGTTTGCCATACCAGCTGCAACTTGCAGTTTGATATAAGCTTCAACTTTCTTAGCCATGATATTTCCTAATATTTTGGGTACATGCGCTAGCCGCAAGGCGAGCTCCCCATAAATTCAATTAACTCTTTTTCACTTCCACAGAAGCAAAAAGGCGCGAAATTATAATCATAATTCGCGCCTTTAACAACCCTAAAAAGGTGATTTTTTATACTCTTTTATTTTGAACAACTTATGAAGTATTTATCCACAGCTTGTTCAAAACTTAGAGTTTTAGTCCAGTTTTTCAACCTGACCAAATTCAAGCTCAACCGGTGTTGCACGACCAAAGATCGATACAGATACCTTAATGCGGCTTTTCTCGTAATCTACTTCTTCAACAGTACCGTTGAAGTCAGCAAATGGACCATCGTTCACACGAACCACTTCACCCGCTTCGAACATTGTCTTAGGACGTGGAGACTCGCTCGCTTTCTCTAGACGGTTCAAGATAGCATCAGCTTCTTTATCAGTGATTGGTGCAGGACGATCAGAGGTACCACCAATGAAGCCCATAACACGCGGAATGCTGCGTACTAAGTGCCATGATTCATCATTCATGATCATTTGAACTAATACGTAGCCAGGGAAGAATTTACGTTCACTTTTACGGCGTTGTCCTGCACGCATTTCCACTACTTCTTCAGTAGGTACTAGCACATCGCCAAATAGTTCTTCCATGTTGTGCATTTTAATATGCTCGCGTAGCGACTGTGCAACACGACCTTCAAAGCCAGAAAAGGCTTGAACTACATACCAACGTTTTTTTGGAGCTTCACTCATGAATCAGAACCCTCTACACCCCAGTTGCTAGAGAAACTAGACGGACCATAATGCCGTCAATTCCCCAAAGCACTAGAGACATAACAATACATACAGCTAAAACGATCAATGTAGTTTGCATAGTTTCTTGGCGAGTAGGCCAAACAACTTTACGAATCTCCATACGAGATTCTTTTGCAAAATCGATCGCAGCTTTACCTTTAGTTGTTGTTGCTGCAACGCCTAGTGCGGCAGCAATCAGCACAACTACACCTGCAGCGCGAATTACAACAGACAATTCACCATACAGGTAATTACCCACAACAGCAGCAGCCAACAGAACAAAAGCGACAATCCACTTCATTGTATCTGCTGCACCTGAGCTATCAGGAGTTTCAGCGTTTGCTTTCATAAAACCAACCTGTGATAAGTCTTAAATATAGACGACAATAACCCCGCTGTTGCAGGGCACATTCCTTTGCGTTGCAAAACAACACATCTAACAGTCATTTTAGTCAAAAAGACCGTTTAATTCTTTGCTAAGAGCAAAAATCGATGTCAAAACATCCAACTCTTTTTTTAGCGCAGAAAAAGGGCATCAAATGATGCCCTTTTTACTAGTGGTTCGTCAAATCTTATGCAAAGATTTTAGCTACAACACCAGCACCAACTGTACGGCCACCTTCGCGGATTGCGAAACGTAGACCTTCGTCCATTGCGATTGGAGCGATTAGCTCAACAGTCATTTGAACGT
>NZ_JBFRKQ010000087.1:0-6953 GCF_041469505.1 Vibrio sp. 10N.286.49.E11 | reverse complement strand
TCGAGGCACCATTATTTGGTGCTTAACAAATAATGGTCTTTATAGACCTGATGTTGACACAAATATTTCCCCTTTAGTTCAGTTGGTAGAACGGCGGACTGTTAATCCGTATGTCGCAAGTTCAAGTCTTGCAAGGGGAGCCACATTCAAGAAAGCCAAGTCGAAAGACTTGGCTTTTTTTCGTTTGAACAAAAACAAACTCTATTCAATATACACATCAGCTCCTCACTAACTCTTAATCAGTCTCGATAAATTGAGTTATCTCCTTTTAGTACTCTTACTACAGCAGTTGATTCTAAGTTCTATAAAGCATATCCACTACAACAGAACCAACGCCTTATAAAGTTCATGACCCGCTAATATTCACATTAAAACAAATAGAACCAAGTCCTGTTACTTTTTTTTCTTCGAAAATTTAATCCCTATCATACTTTGATGTCTTTCTAATATCTGCCTTACACCACTTAGATTAAGATTCGATGAATTATACCTAATACTAATTATTGAATCGCTGCGCGGGGAAATATGAAACTAAAAACGCAAGCTTACTTATTATCGGGCATCATCTTGATCGCCCTGCTAGCACTGACGGCTACAGGCTTATGGACCTTAAGAGTTGCTAGCAACATGGACAACAAAGCTCGCGTAACAGAGCTGTTTAAGAGCGCATACAGCATTCTTACTGAAGTCGAAAAAATGGCGATTGATGGCACACTAGAAGAAGAGCAAGCCAAGCAACTAGCTACTCGCCTTCTACGCAACAACATCTATAAAGATAATGAATATGTTTACGTAGCCGATGAGAACATGACGTTTATCGCGACACCATTAGATCCTCAACTGCACGGAACCAGTTTTAACGACTTTAAAGATGGCGACGGCAATAGTGTTGGGCAGCTAATCCAAAGAGTACTTGGTAATCGCACTGGCGAGATCATTGAGTACACCTGGACACAAAAACTGCCAGATGGAACGATTGAAGAAAAACTGTCTATTGCAGAGAAAACGCCACATTGGGGTTGGGTTGTCGGCACTGGTATCGGGTTCAATGAAGTTAACGCTCGTTTTTGGTCTACTGCTCAATGGCAGCTATTCCTTTGTGTCGTGATTGCTGGTCTTATTCTGGCGAGCCTAATTGTATCCATTAAACGCATGCTAGCGCTTCTTGGCGGCGAACCTAAAGACGTACGAGAAGCAGTACAAGCCGTAGCACAAGGTCGAATTCAAACCTCTTTTGAAACTCAGGCAATTGACGGCAGTATATATCACGCCGTACAACAAATGAGTAAGTCATTGGCTGAGCTAGTATCAAACCTTGACGCTTCAATGCTGGCATTAAGAGGCGAACTGCAGCGCGTAGAAGATCGCGCTGGGTCAATTGGTCAACTGACAGACACCCAACAGCAATCAACAGAGATGATCGCGACAGCAATGACCGAGATGGCCTCTTCAGCCAATAACGTAGCTGCTTCAGCTAGCGATACCGCGCGCAACACCGACGAGGCCGACAAACAGAGCCAGCATACCCAACAACTCATTCACAACACAGTAGATAACATTCAAGGCTTAGCAGGCCAACTAGGCACAGCAAGCGAAGCTGTCGCTAACCTAGATAACGATGTAAACAACATTGCAAAAGTATTGGATGTGATTGGTGATATAGCGGAGCAAACTAACCTATTGGCACTAAATGCAGCCATTGAAGCAGCTCGAGCTGGCGAACAAGGTCGTGGATTTGCTGTTGTAGCAGATGAGGTTCGTAACCTTGCAGGCAGAACACAATCGAGCACAAAAGAAATCCAATTAATGATTAATAACCTTCAAGAGGGATCTCGCAACGCAATTCAAACCATGGAAGTGTGTGCCGCGACCAGTGAAAGCACCGTAACAGAGTCTCAAAACGCCTCTGAAGCACTACAACAGATTGTTGTCGCATTAGAGTCCATTACATCAATGAGTCATCAAATCGCAACAGCGGCCGCTGAGCAAACTCAGGTGAGCGATGATATATCGAAGCGTATCAATATGATCGAAGAGAGCGGTAACCAACTGAGCAATGTCGTAACAGAAAGTCATAACAGCACCCAAACTCTTGCCTCTCTTTCCAACGAATTAGAAGCTTGGGTTAATAGGTTTGAAGTAAAACACTAAACTCCCTAGAAAATTTTCAAATAAAAAAGCACGTTTTCATACGTGCTTTTTTTATTTCGGCGCCCATTCAGTGTAGTTAACCGTAGTTTTACTATCTTTTAGGGCATGCTAGACCTAGGTTTTTCACCCCAAATGAGCAAAAACAACCCACTAAGTATAGAAAAACATCAAACGATACTTTTTTTGCAATTTAATGTTGACCCAGAACGCGAAAACACGTTTAATACACCTCGTCGCCCGGATAGCTCAGTCGGTAGAGCAGAGGATTGAAAATCCTCGTGTCGGTGGTTCGATTCCGCCTCCGGGCACCACAATTTATTTGTTGGTGTCTTAGACAACAACAGTAAAGCACAAAGAAATATTATGTGCCGACTTAGCTCAGTAGGTAGAGCAACTGACTTGTAATCAGTAGGTCACCAGTTCGACTCCGGTAGTCGGCACCATTCTTTAAAGCTTTAAGAATAATTCCCCTTTAGTTCAGTTGGTAGAACGGCGGACTGTTAATCCGTATGTCGCAAGTTCAAGTCTTGCAAGGGGAGCCAAGTTAATCATCAAGCATAAGCTTTTTGATTCATGATGCCGACTTAGCTCAGTAGGTAGAGCAACTGACTTGTAATCAGTAGGTCACCAGTTCGATTCCGGTAGTCGGCACCATTCTCTTGATTAGAGACTAAACAATCAATTCCCCTTTAGTTCAGTTGGTAGAACGGCGGACTGTTAATCCGTATGTCGCAAGTTCAAGTCTTGCAAGGGGAGCCAATTAAAAGAAGCCGCATCATTGATGCGGCTTTTTTGCATCTAAAGATCCTAACTTATTAATACAACTACCCTCACCTTTCAAATACCGTATTCAATTCAGAAACCAACCGTTTTTATATCCTTCCAAAGCTACAAATCTTCGCTACTTAATGCTCTTCAAAATCTCCCAACAACAAACGACACATTCACGTAAGAGTCAGTCACAGTACGTTGCTACTCATTTTATTGACTAGGAGATCGGTTGAAAAAATCAATACTAAGTTTGGAGGTAAGAAAGCTAAATAACGAATCAAGTAAGCGCTGAAAAGCTCTGTAAGACACTTCAATCCAAATTGATACACAGATTACTCTTTATCAAAACTATCCACTACAATAGCGCCCATAGAGGCTGGCATTGAAATAACAATCACTCTTTTGATCGATACGACGGGATCACTCAATAGAGGTAATTTGTCCAGGCAAGTCAGTACCAAAGCAACGACCAATGCCGTCATAACATAAGCAATCACTATTCTGAAAATAAACACCGGCAACCGAGCAACAACATCTTTTTGAAAGACACTCTCATACGTATAGAAGCCTAAGAACACCGCAGACAGTAAAAATAGCAGCAATAGATTAGCGGTAGGTAAAGTCTCCCCTAACTTCCAAGCCTCTTCAGAAAAAGAAATCGGCACGGCCAAGGCAAAAGATCCCACAAAGATCTGGCTCGCATCTTCAAAGTTAAAACTCAATTTCATAATTCGACCCATTAGGTTTAAGGCTTTATCTAATTCGGAAAAGAATCACAAAACTATCCGCCGATGATTTGGGGGATTTTTATTTCTACTAAGCAAACAGTAGTGACCTTCTAGCTTCATCTTAGTCGCAATAACCAAAACATAGCTTGAACTAACCAGCAAGAAATCAATATGCTCAGAGCAAAACGGTCAACACGACTGATTAATATCGAGTCAACAAACACATCAAAATCGAAGACAGAGTGGTAACCCCTAATATACCAGCACCTAGAACCAAAGAATCTAAATCCGCAGGGTGATAAACGTCACTTCACGAATACGAGGGATGCTCTATTTCTTAGCTTATATACCCCTCAGGCACCACTTGGGAACACACTTAGCGACTCTCACCTTTAAGCTGAATCTAGCCTACTTTCACCCTTTGAAGTACTTAGAACGAGTCGCTCAATACCATCGAGAGTGGTTTTAAGCTCAATGCATAACAAGAGACATTAAGTCGACTCATTACGAGCTCTAGCGTTCTTAAGAGAAGCCTCCATGATAGAGCCCTAATTACACGTATCCTATAGATTCACAGATAGAGCAGAAGTCAGATTTCGTAGCCGAATGCATATTTCGGAGCATTCCGATCAGTCATTTCGGGATTATCCGATCACCCATTTCGGTTTAAACCGATCACTGATTACGCGATTATCCGATCACTTTTAGCCTAACTCCGAAATCGGTGATCGGAATAGCGAAAACCGCGATCGGAATGCCCGAAATCCTTCCTTTTTCTCTTTTAAATCAATAGCTCGCTATTCTTTACTTCTTAAACAAGAACGTAAGGAAGCGACAATGGCCAAAAAGAGAACTCCAATGAACAAAATCAAAGAGGTATTACGCCTTAAGTACGACTGCGGTCTCTCCAATCGTGGTATCGCTTCTTGCCTGAAACTCGGCCCGTCCACCATATCGGAACTCCTTACTCGCTTTAAACAAAGCCAACTTGGCTGGCCTCTACCCGAAAGTTGCAGCGATGCTGGTCTCACGCAAGCGCTGTATCACGGCAAGAAAGCCAGTCGCGATAAAGTCATGCCAGACTTCACTCAATACGCAGTCGAACTCAGACGTAAAGGCATGACAAAGATGTTGTTGTGGCAGGAATACCATGAGCAATATCAAGAACAAGCTTACGCTTACACTCAGTTCTGCGAGCACTTCACTCGTTGGTTCAAAACTCAAAAGCGCAGCATGCGCCAGCTCCATGTGGCAGGTGACAAGCTGTTTATCGATTACTGTGGGCCTCGGCTTCAAGTGGTCAACCCTGATACAGGTGAAGTGCGCGAAGCAGAAGTGTTCGTGGCGACCTTAGGTGCGTCCAATTACACCTATGTTGAAGCCTTCCCGGGTCAAGGTAAGTCTTACTGGTTAGAGGCGCATGCCAATGCGTTCGAGCACTTCGGTGGTGTACCACAGCTCTTGGTTCCCGATAATCTACGTAGCGCGGTCACCAAAGCCAATCGTTATGAGCCGAGACTTAACGACAGTTATCAAAAACTGGCGAATCACTATCAAACCGCAGTGATGCCAGCTCGCCCTTACAAACCGAAAGACAAAGCCAAGGCAGAGAATGCCGTGCTCCTAGTGGAACGCTGGATCATGATGCGACTACGACATCAAACCTTCCATACCTTCAAAGAGCTGAACCTTGCCATCCGTGAGCTTATGAATGACTTAAACGAACGTGAGATGAAACAGTATGGTGCGAGCCGCAAAGCGCTGTTCGACAAACTCGATAAGCCAGCGTTAAAGCCGCTACCTAAGCAGCGATACCTCTATACCGAAACCAAGCGAGCCAAGGTTGGGCCTGATTATCACATAGAATATCGCCGCCACTACTACTCGGTGCCACATCAACTTGTTGGTCACCATGTCGAACTGGAAGCCTCCAACCGTCTGGTGCAGATCTACCATCAAGGTAACTTGGTAGCCCAGCATCCACGCAGCCAAAGAGAGCGCGGAAACAGCACCCAACCAGAGCACATGCCGAGTAATCATCAACATCAGAAGTGGTCGCCTGGACGCCTGCTCAACTGGGGAGCCAATATCGGCCCAGCCACACGAGAAGTCATCAATAAGATGCTCTACTCCAAGCCTCATCCAGAGCAGTCGTATCGCTCCTGCCTTGGGCTGCTCAATCTGAGTAAAGCGCATGGCGAGTCGCGCTTAGAGCAAGCCTGTAAAGATGTGCTGATGCTGACAAAACCGAACTACACCTTCATCAACAATCTGCTGAAGAACAATCGTGAAGGACAACTGAGCAAAGACAACACGAGCACGCCGAACCTTGTTCATAGCAATGTCCGTGGCCCGAACTGTTATCACTAGGAGAAATACAAATGAACGCACTGAACAACCAACTCAAAACCCTCCGCTTGAGCCATGCAGTGAAAGCGTTAGAGCAGCAACAAGAACAACTGAGCACCTACGCAGAGCTGGACTTCGAGGAAAGGCTAAGCCTACTTCTGGAAAGTGAAATCTTGAATCGCAATCAGACAAAAATCCAACGCTTAAAACGGCAAGCCAAACTGAGAGTGGATGCTCAGCCGAGCCAACTCATCTACAAGGAGGGACGAAATCTCAATCGTAAACAGATGAGCGAACTTCTAACGGGCAGTTATCTACATAAGCACCAGAATATCTTGATCACAGGCCCAACAGGTGCTGGCAAAACGTATCTTGGCTGCGCACTGGCAACCAGTGCCTGCGACCAACAACACACGGTCAGATACTACCGATTAACTCGCCTGCTTGATGACCTGACCGCAGGTCGTCTGGACGGTAGCTATCAAAAGCAACTTCAATCGTTGGCTAAGAAAGCTCTACTAATCCTCGACGACTGGGGGATGGAAAAGCTAACCCAAGAGCATGCAGGTCACTTATTAGAAGTGCTTGAAGATCGTTACCAAAACAGCAGCACGATCGTCATCAGTCAGTTACCTGTAAAGGAGTGGTACAACATGATCGGTAACGCCACTGTCGCAGACGCTCTAATGGATCGGCTGGTACACAATAGTCATCGAATAGAACTAGGAGGTGAGTCGATGAGAAAACTGGCGCAATCCGATCACTTAGAGTAAAAATAGGAAGAGAGAAAAACGGCAGGATCAAGTGATCGGAATAAACCGAAACGAGCGATCGCAATCACCGAAATACGCATTAACAAAGACATCATGATAAACCATCTAGAGCAGATATCTAAAGTCACAGAAAAAGACCGTCATTCAGTGGTAATAATGGATGGCGCAGGATGGCATACCG
>NZ_JBFRKQ010000086.1:0-2524 GCF_041469505.1 Vibrio sp. 10N.286.49.E11 | reverse complement strand
GCTTTAACTGATCGGCATTAACCCACTTGAGCAACCATTCAAATTTAACTTTGCACAGGTTCAACCTAGTAACTGGGGGGCAGCATACCAACTGGGTCAAGAAGGTAACAACGCACCTATGTTTGGTGGTTTTGCTCCGGGAGCGACGGTCAACTTTACAGTCACTTACGCTGTTGAACAGGGCAAAGAGTTTCAGGTACCGACCATTGAAGTTCCACGTCGCCGTCCAGGTACTGGCATGGCAGCAGCAACGGTGACAGATTTTGCTTCTGATTATGCAGTGGTTAGCGAACCTCGTCTGGTTGCTTCAAGTGATGATGTCACCTATGTCGAAAGGCGTGGTCGTAACGAGATCACAAAGCAAGGCCAAAGCCAAACTTGGGAATTTAACATTCTTTACCAAGGAAACGGTCCTGAAATTGCGACGCTTCCACTAACCGTAGAATCACCTCGTGGACAAGTGTTGATTGATAGCACCCTGGCACCAAGCAAGATGGAGCGTCGTGGTCGAGTCGCTGCATGGGATAACGCAACACCGGGTGTGATCGGCTATGTATTCAAGTCTTACGTTCGTGTTTACACAGAGTCTGTGAGTTTGGATACAGGTAAGAGCTTGTTCATGAGCTGGACCATCAACTCGTTCTTTATCGCGATTGGTAAGGTGATTTTGACTCTGTTCCTCGCGTGCACCGCAGGCTATGCATTAGCACGATTGAAGTTCACTGGTGCACGTGCTGTATTCGCTTTCATGTTGTTCAGTATGATGATTCCAGCACAGGTGACGTTTATTTCTAACTACTTAATTTACAAAGATATTGGGTTGTTAAACACACCTTGGGCGGTCATAACTGCGGTGGTGGCATCCGGTCAAGTACTCATCATGAAGCAGTTCTTTGAAAACATTCCCAAAGAACTGGAAGAAGCGGCAATCGTCGACGGTGCTAGCCCGTTAGTGATTCTTTGGAAAGTATTTATGCCATTGGCTAAACCAGCCATTTTGTCTGTAACCATCCTTGGCTTTCAAGGGGCCTGGAATGACTTCTTCTGGCCACTGGTGGTGATAAACAGCCCTGCGGATGCATTCACGCTTCCTGTTGGTCTATTAAGTTTACGTAACGCCTATGGCGTAGCAGGTGACTGGAACCTGATTCTTGCAGGCGCGTTCCTGTCGACAATTCCAGTACTTATTGTATTTATGGTTTTTCAACGTTACTTCGTTGGTAACGATATTTCTTCCGCTGTTAAAGGTTAATCCTCGGGGATATTTAAGATGTTTATGAACTACACCGCTGGTCAAGGCGAACTAAAAAATTGGATCGTTGAAGAGACGGCATTTGATTCAGCACTTCAAGGTAAATGTGAAGTGGTAATGAGCCAAGGTAACGGCTACATGGGTGCCCGTAGTGCCACGGAAGAAAAGTATGTAGGCCAAGTGCGTAACCTATTCATCGCAGGTACTTATAACAAGTTCGATGAAGAGGAAGTAACCGAGCTTCCAAATGCTGCAGACATGAGTTCAATTGAGATGTTCATTGATGGCCGTCGTTTCCATCTAGAGTCTGGCGAAGTAAGTAACTACTCACGTCGTCTAAACGTTAAGAATGGTGAGCTGACTCGTGAGTTCACTTGGACAAATACAGAAGGCAAAACGTTTGAGATGCGCTTCCGTCGCTTTATCTCTCAAGCAAACCTTCATCTAATGGCGTTCGACGTTCAAGTTAAGGCTGTAAACAGCGATGCGAAAATCGAAATCCGCTCAGGTGTCGATGCTCAGCTATCTAACTCTGGTGCTCAGCACTTCCACGAAGGTGAAAAGCGTATCTACGACAAGCGCTTCATTGAGCTGCTACAACACACGACAGAAAGCAAAGTTGATTTCGTATTCCTAACGTCTCATCGCTACTTCGTAAATGGTACAGAAGTTGAGATCGACCCAGGTCTACAGATGGACCGTCGTAAGGTATGGCTGAACATCCATCAAGAGCTAAAAGCAGGCGAGACATTTGGCACTGAGAAAGTGGGTGTTGTACACACTTCTCGTGACAAGCAGTTCGATGTTGAAGGCTACGAGCTTCAAGCTCTACGTGACCACGCACTAACTAACCTAAAAATGAATGCTGACCGCAGCTTTGACGAGCTACTAGCAGACAGCGGAGTTGAGTGGGACAAGCGTTGGGACAACATGAACATCACTATCGGTGGCAACGATTTTGACCAACTAGCGACTCGTTTTGCTCAGTACCAGTTAAACATCTTCACGCCAATGCACGACTCTCGTTTCGGTATCGGTGCGAAAGGTCTATCAGGCGAGGGCTACAAAGGTCACTCGTTCTGGGATACAGAAGTATTTATGCTTCCGTTCTTCATCTACACAATGCCAGAAGTTGCACGCAGTCTACTTGAGTACCGCTTCAAAACACTGGGCGGCGCACGTAAGAAAGCAGCAGACAACGGTTACATTGGCGCTCAGTTCCCATGGGAATCTGCACTAACAGGTGAAGAAGTAACGTGATGTATGGAATCC
>NZ_JBFRKQ010000085.1:0-74506 GCF_041469505.1 Vibrio sp. 10N.286.49.E11 | reverse complement strand
CTGGCTCTGGCTCTGGCTCTTCAGATTGTGATTCGTCGCTCGACTCGTCAACAAAAAAATCGTCAGATTCAAAGCTTTCATCACCTAACAGCGCAGTAAAATAATCATCCAGTGCTTGTTCACTGGAGAGACTTGGCTGCGCCAATGTTGATTCTTTATTCGCGCTCATTTATCGCCAACCTTTCGAGATAAATAAGCAACTGTTTATAAGCAAATACACCACGGCTACCCGATGCAAAATGAGAGGCTGGCAAGCGCTTTAGGCTCGCATCTCGAAACTTGGTATCAATAGGCACAGCAGACGTCCAAACTTGGTTTGGGTAATCATCTTTGAGCTGCGTTAATGTTTGCAGTGAGGCTTTGGTTCGCTTGTCGTACATCGTTGGGACAATCGTAACCTTAAACGGTGTTTTTCGAGACTTCTGCATGATGGTCAAAGTGCGAATCATACGCTCTAAGCCCTTCATCGCCAAAAACTCAGTCTGTACCGGAATCAATATACGATCGCTAGCAGCCAATGCATTGACCATCATCACACCAAGAATTGGCGGGCAATCAATCAACACATAGTCATAGTCGTCTTTCAAAGCGGCCAAAGCACGCTTCAAGATCAACCCCATGCCGCTTCGATTTCCCATTACACGGTCTAATGTCGCCAAAGACATGTGCGCGGGGATAATATCGATACCTTCGACTTCCGTTTGTAGAAGCAAAGGTCTTACCGTCTGCGCATTAAACTCACGCAACTGGAACAGATCAAACAGGCTCGATTCCACCGTATCTGAGTCGTAACCCAGATAGGTGGTCAGTGATGCATGTGGGTCAGTATCAACCAACAGAACACGGTGCCCCTTCAACGCAAGTAAACCTGCTAGAGTCACGGTCGTGGTCGTTTTACCAACACCACCTTTTTGGTTTGCAACACTCCAAACAATCATTTCGATTTACCTAAGCTAACCCAACTTCGACCAAGATCCTTTCCGCGATACGGTCTAGAGGGAGGTCTTCAGTAGAAATGCCAGCTTTTGCTACAGCTTGAGGCATACCGTATACAACACAGCTATCTTCGTCTTGTGCCCAAATTGTCGAGCCCGCAGTTTTCAACATACGCGAACCTTCTCGACCATCTGCGCCCATACCAGTCAGGATCATAGACAACACTTTGTCGCCGTAGATCTTCGCTGCAGAGCCGAATGTGACATCCACACAAGGCTTGTAGTTCATGCGGTCGCCGCCATCGATAATTCTTAGACGTGCAGACCCTGCGCGGCCATCAACCATCATCTGTTTACCACCTGGAGCAAGATACGCCACGCCAGGTTTTAACACATCACCGTCTTGCGCTTCGCGAACTTCAATCTTACACAAGGTGTTCAAGCGACTAGCAAAAGCCGCTGTGAATGTTGCTGGCATATGCTGAACTAACACAATTGGATGTGGGTAGTGTGCAGGGATGCGAGTCAAAATCTTCTGTAGAGCAACAGGGCCGCCAGTCGAAGTACCAATGGCTGTTAATTGATACTTCTTACCTGACGCTCTGAATTTCGCCGTTGATGCAACCGCAGGCTTCGCTGTCGAAGTCGAAGCTGCTGTTGAAATCGGCTGGCGCAATAGCGTAGATGTTGAAGTCGTCGCAGTCGCTCTCGGCGCAATAGGAGCACGACGCATAAATGCACGCTTCGCTGCAATCTGAATCACACGCTGTTGAAGCAATGCAACTGCATCGTCGCGGTTACGTGCAATGTCTTCAAACTTCTTAGGAAGGAAGTCGAGAGCACCTGCATCTAACGCATCTAACGTTGCTCTCGCTCCATCATGCGTTAACGATGAAAACATCAAAATAGGCGTTGGAGACGCGGCCATGATTTCACGAACGGCAGTGATACCGTCCATGACAGGCATTTCAATGTCCATAGTGATTACGTCAGGTCTTAGCTGTTTCGCTTTCTCAACGGCTTCTTTACCGTTTACTGCAACATCAATGACTTCTAGGCGAGCCTCTGAGTTGATGATCTCGCTAACGCGACGACGAAAAAAACTCGAATCATCAACGACTAATACTTTAATCGCCATATTTATCCTTAAATTAAATTCTTGACGCTGCTGCGTACTGCTTCAACAAGTCCGGCACATCTAGAATCAATGCAATGTGTCCGTCACTTGTAATTGTCGCGCCTGCCATTCCTGGCGTGCCTTGCAGAAGCTTATCAAGCGGCTTGATCACGACTTCTTCTTGACCGATAAGCGTATCGACAACAAAACCAACACGTTGGCTACCAAGTTGTACGATAACAACATGGCCGTGCCCTTTACGCAGTTCAACAATACCCGCTTTAGGTGCAAGCCAGTTTTGCAAGTAGAACAACGGAATAGACTTATCGCGAACGATGATCGTCAGCTGACCATCAACCACGTTTGTGCGGCTTAAATCTAGGTGGAAAATCTCGTTAACCGATGCCAATGGCAATGCAAATGGGTGACCTGCAACACCGACCATCAAGGTTGGTAGAATCGCTAGGGTTAGTGGAACCTTGATGGTGATCTTGGTGCCCTGTCCCATTTCTGAATCAATATCAATAGAGCCGTTCAGTGTGTTGATCGCTGTTTTCACAACGTCCATACCCACACCACGACCAGAGATATCCGAGATCTGCTCTTTGCTTGAGAAGCCAGGAGCAAAAATCAGGTTAAAACACTCTTTATTTGATAAGCGAGACGCTGCATCTTCATCCATCAGGCCACGTTTAACCGCGATAGCACGAAGCTTATCAGGGTCCATACCGCCACCGTCATCAACGATAGCCAGTTCAATGTGGTCACCTTCTTGAGAGGCAGACAGAATCACTTTACCCGTTTGTGATTTACCCGCAGCAACACGGTCGTTTGGCATTTCAATACCATGATCGACAGAGTTTCTCACCAAGTGAATCAGGGGATCAGCAAGTGCTTCTACTAAGTTTTTATCAAGGTCCGTTTCTTCGCCACGCATTTCAAGAACGATGTCTTTCTTCAAGCTACGAGCAAGGTCACGGACAACTCGTGGGAAGCGACCAAATACTTTCTTGATCGGCTGCATACGAGTCTTCATTACCGCACCTTGAAGGTCTGCAGTAACAACATCTAAGTTAGAGACAGCTTTCGACATTTCTTCGTCGTTGCTGTTGAGGCCTAGGCTGACTAGTCGGTTACGCACCAATACCAGTTCACCCACCATGTTCATGATGGTGTCCAGTGTTGATGTATCAACACGAACTGTCGCTTCAGCTTGTTGCTTCTTAGCCGGCACTTTAACTTCAGCTTTTGCTGGAGCGCTCGGTTTTGGCTCAGCTTTAACGGCAACTGGCGCAGCAGGTTTAGGCGCAGCTTGAGGTGCTACTGCCTTAACTTCTGCTGGCTTAGTCGCGGCATCCAATTCTTCAATCGAAGGTCCATTACCTGAGCCATGTAGTTGGTCAAGTAACTTCTCGAACTCTTCGTCAGTCATCAGATCATCGCCTTCAGACATCGCCGAAACAGGTGCTGCTGGCGGCGTTGGCGGTGGAGGAGGCGTTGAACTTGCCGCTGTCGGGCTCTTACCCGCACCGTGCAATTCATCTAATAACTTTTCAAATTCGTCATCAGTAATATCACCACTGTCAGCAACAGACTGAGGTGCAGCGGGTGCTGGCGGCGGTGTTGGTGCAGAAGGCGCTGTTGGTGAACCACCTTTACCGTGAAGCTCATCAAGCAAGCGTTCAAACTCATCTTCAGAGATATCATCGACTGAAGATGCATTGATGTTTGAGCTTTCAGCAGTAGGTTCCGGAGCAATAACAGGCTCAGGCGCTGCAACAACAGGTTCAGGGATAATAGGTGCAGGCGCTTCTACTGGTGCCACTTCATCCGCAGACTCTGGTTTACAGAGACGGTGAAGTTCATCCAATAAAGATTGGTCGGCTGGCACTAAAGGTTCCTGATCTTGCACGGCGCGAAACTGTACATTGACTGTATCTAGCGCCTGCAGCATGGTATCCATCAAACCTGATGTTACGCTGCGTTGGCCGTTTCGCAGAATGTCGAACACATTCTCAGCACCATGACAAGTATCCACCAGCTCAGTTAATGCTAGGAAACCAGCACCACCTTTTACTGTATGGAAACCACGGAAAATAGCATTTAATAGGTCTTTGTCGTCAGGGTTATTCTCAAGCTCTACCAGTTGTTCTGATAGGAGTTCAAGGATCTCTCCTGCTTCGACTAAAAAGTCCTGAAGAATATCTTCGTCTAAATCGTAGCTCATACGTTACCTTTAAAATCCAAGACTGGATAACAAATCGTCGACTTCATCTTGAGATGCGACAGCGTCTTCGCGCTCTTCTGGGTTCATAATTGGACCTTCAGGCGCAATCGATGCTTTCTTCTCTGACTCTGGAGTTGGCTCTTTTTGATTCGCACCGAATACCGTGAGAATCTCGACCAAACGTCCTTCCACCTCATTCACCAAGGTAATAACTTTGCTGATTATCTGCCCAGTTAAATCTTGGAAATCCTGAGCCATCAAGATTTCAGTCAATTGTCCGCGTAGTTCAGTACTGTCGCCTTCTACTTGGACAAGCAATCCATCAATGCGGTGACATAAAGCTTTAAATTGTGCCAGCTCAATGCGGCCATGCATCAGTTCATTCCATTGAGGCCTTACTTGAAGTAAACACTCGTGTAGGTTGTCTGCGATTGGCATACAGCGATCGACAGCGTCCATCGTCTTATTTGCCGCAACTTCCGTTTTATCAATGACATACTGAAGGCGATCCCTTGCATCAGGGATTTCGTCATTTGCGATAACGCTGATGCGTTCATCGAAATTGAATTGAGTCAAAGAGTCGTGGAGGTCGCGTGTCAGACTTCCTATTTCTTGAAGCATTGGATTGTCTTGAAGACTAAAGTTATCTTCATAAATGCTTCTCACAAGAGAATCAGCATTTTGCTGCTCATCGTTCTCAAGCAGCTCTACTAATTTTTTTGCTTGTTCTAATGAAATCATCCTGAATTCGGCCTTACTCCGCATACTTTGTGCGCTTAGGCTATCGAGATAAACAGATAACTTATCAGTCAGTGTTTACCTAGAAGTGCCTAAATTTATTGATGCTTATAAGCGATCAAAAATCTTATCAAGTTTCTCTTTCAGCGTTGCAGCAGTGAAAGGCTTCACAATGTAACCATTAACACCCGCTTGCGCAGCTTCGATGATCTGCTCACGCTTCGCTTCAGCTGTGATCATAAGCACTGGAAGGTGCTTAAGTTCTGCGTCTGCGCGAATGTGTTTAAGTAGGTCAATCCCTTGCATGCCTGGCATGTTCCAGTCAGTTACCACGAAATCAAATTCGCCTTTTTTCAGCATAGGTAACGCGGTCAAGCCATCATCTGCTTCTTGAGTGTTGTTGAAACCTAAATCGCGAAGTAGGTTTTTAACAATTCGGCGCATCGTTGAAAAATCATCAACAATGAGAATTTTCATGTTTTTGTTCAAATTAGCCTCCACTGAATAGGATCAGTGTTGTTAGTCGTTCTGTGTCCAAGCACTTAACTTAGTGCGTAAACGCTGCATAGATTGGCTCAGTATTTGGCTGACACGAGATTCGCTGACACCTAACACTTCCCCAATCTCTTTTAAATTGAGTTCTTCGTCGTAATAAAGCGAAAGCACAAGGCCTTCCCTTTCCGGAAGTTGTTTTATCGAATCGATCAAAGCTTGGCGGAATGACTCATCAGCAACCCCTTGAAAAGGCGTATTATCTTGAGAGTCTTCATTCGGAGATATTACATCATCTGAGACGCCTAAATCTTCAATTCCAACCAGTCTTGAGCAATTAATGTCAGTTAAAGCACTGTGATACTGCTCTAAACTGAGCCCCATGTGTTTTGCCACTTCGGCATCACTCGGGTCGCGGTTGAGGATACCCTCTAATTCCGCAATTGCACTGCTGATTTCTCGATTGTTCTTATGAACCGATCTCGGCACCCAGTCCCCACGGCGAATGTCATCCAACATTGCCCCGCGAATCCGAATACCAGCATACGTCTCAAAGCTTGCGCCTTTGGTACCATCATAGTTTTGTTGCGCTTCAATCAAGCCGATCATGCCAGCTTGAATTAAGTCATCAACCAATACATTAGGCGGTAATCGCCCCAACAAGTGATGAGCGATACGTTTAACCAACACAGAGTACTTCTCAAAAAAAGCCTGTTGGCTATTGTGATTAGCGTGTTGGTCGTAAGTAAGCGCTTTATTCACCAAATGGTTCCTCTATAAATTCAGTACGATTCAGCAGCCTTTCAACAAAGAACTCCAAGTGTCCGCTCGGTGTTTTTGGTATTGGCCAGGTCAAGGCTTTGTTAGCCAAAGAGCTGATTGCCAATGCAGCTGGAGAGCGAGGAAACGCATCGACTACGATTTTCTGTCTCTTGACTGATTGACGTACTTTATCATCTAAAGGAATACATGCTACGAGTTCGAGGCTCACATTCAAGAAGCGCTCTGTGACCAAAGTCAACTTTGCAAATAATTCTCGGCCTTCGCGGTAGCTTCTGACCATATTTGCAACAACTTTGAATCGCTGAACTTGGTGTTCTCTGCTTAAAAGCTTAATCAAAGCATATGCATCCGTGATCGAGGTAGGTTCATCACATACCACGACAACCACGTCTTGCGCCGCTCTTGAGAAGCTGATCACCATGTCCGAAATACCGGCTGCGGTATCAACCAACAAGATATCCATCTCGTCTTCAAGCGAACCGAATGCGCGAATCAAACCAGCATGCTGTGCGTGTGAAAGTTCAGTCATGCTTTGAGTGCCCGATGTCGCTGGAATAATTTTAATTCCGTGCGGCCCTTCGACAATCGCATCCTTAAGTTCACATTCACCAGCCAACACATGCCCAAGGTTTCGTTTAGAACGAATACCTAGCATGATATCGACGTTCGCTAGTCCTAAATCGGCATCTAGCACCATGACTTTTTTGCCTTGGCGCGCCATGCAAATAGCCATACCTAACGTCACATTAGATTTACCAACGCCTCCCTTACCACCGGTTACAGCGATAACTTTTGTGAGTGAAGGCTTGGTTAAGCGACGGAGGCCGCTAGCTTGGTCATGTATCATATTTTCATTCATATTTATCCGCCGCCTAGAGCCCTTCAGAATCGCTATTCCAGTAATGAGGTTCATTCTCTGTAGATTTTTCTAATAGCTCATTAGCCTTAGCAATCATGTACTTTGGCTGAGCTATAACGATATCTTCAGGAACTCGTTGACCATTTGCTATGTAAGCAACTGGTAATGCATTTTGTATTACGACACTGATGAATTCACCTAGACTTAGGGATTCATCCAGCTTAGTCATGATGCATCCCGACAACGGGATTCTTCTAAAGTGTTCAATTGTTTCTTGCAGCACTTTGCGTTGCGCGGTTGCAGGCAACACAAGGTAGCTATTGATAACGGAACCACTCTCTTGCATCAATGTGTCTAACTGCTCGGATAGGCGAACATCTCGTTGTCCCATGCCTGCAGTATCGACCAGAATCAGGCGACGATTACGTAACTGATATATTACATCGGCCAGTTCGCTAGAATCTTTAGCAACTCTTACAGGACAACCCATAATTCGGCCGTAGATCGATAACTGCTCATGTGCACCTATACGATATGTGTCAGTTGTCACTAGTGCGACGTTATCAGCGCCATATTCCATGGCAGCACGTGCAGCTAGCTTTGCAACAGTCGTTGTTTTACCCACGCCGGTTGGGCCAAGTAGAGCCACAATACCGCCGCGTTTTAAAATATCTTTTTGTGTAACGGAGATTTGGTCAGCAACCAGAGCTAACAGAGCCTTCCATGCACGTGCAGGTTTAGTATCTTCAGGAATGTAGCAAGCCATTTGATCGGCAAGCTCTGCAGATACACCCATACGTTCAAGGCGCTTAATAAGCATGGCTCTCAGTGGTTCACGGCGCTCAACTTCTTGCCACATCAACCCAGAAACTTGATGCTCTAACAGACGACGAATTGAGGTCATCTCTTCGCGCATCGTTTCCATTTCAGTATCAGAACCTTTGGACTGAGTGTTCTCTCGACCACGATCATAACGGGTAGGATCCAAGCGAGGTGTCGGGCGCTCTACTCTGCGGTCTTCAGCAATCAACTTAGACAAACCCGTTTCACGAGCAAATGCTGAATCAAGATTGCCGTGAGACTGTTGGTTTCCGTGAGATTGCTGATGGCCATGAGACTGCAAATTGCTTTGAGTCTGATGACTATGAGGCTTATGACCCGTGCTTGATTGACGATTGAGCAATGCTGACAATGAATCTTCATTTCCAGCACGATGTTGTGGCTCATCATCGGCGCCATGACTGTATTGCTTTAGCATATTCGCAAAGCGCTTGGTCATTGAGCGTCCACCTTCAGCATTCGACTGCAGGCTAACCTTGTCATCGTCTAGTTGACGTCGCCCTGCAGGAGTTGCGGGCGCGGCCATTTGCGTATATTGGCTTTGGGCAGGCTGCTGAGGTTTATTTAGTCTCTGGCTCGCTGTCGACGGGCTGGATTCGCCATCAATAGCGGCAACAATTTCCACGCCACCTGCGACCTTTTTGTTAGACATGATCACCGCTTCTGAACCAAGTTCTTCTTTAACTTGGAGCAGAGCCGTTCGCATATCTTTTGCAAAAAATCGTTTAATTTTCAATTCGATTGTCCGTTCTAATTAGGCGGCTTAATTACCAACAGCTTGTACGATACGTATCTGCTTTTCGTCCGGTATTTCTTGGTAAGACAAGACTCGCAAGCTTGGAATCGTGTTCTTCACGAACTTAGCCAGAGTCGAACGCAACACGCCAGAGGTCAATAGTACCGCGGGCTCACCTTTCAGCTCTTGCTCTTGTGTAGCGTGGCTGAGAGAGGTCTGTAAACGTTCGGCTAAACCAGGTTCAATACCAGCAGATTCTCCGCCGGATGCCTGCATGGTTTGATGCAAGATTTGTTCCAGCTCAGGAATCAAGGTTATCACTGGTAACTCGGGCTCTATACCATTGATTTCCTGAACAATTAATCGTTTCAATGAGATGCGAACCGCCGCAGTAAGTATGTCAGGTTCTTGACTCTTACCTGAATACTCCGACAAAGTTTGGACTATGGTTCGAATGTCACGAATTGGAATCGCTTCATTCAGCAGGTTCTGTAGCACTTTCACAACCACACCCAACTGCAATTGATCCGGTACAAAACCTTCCACCAGCTTAGGTGTTGAGCGGCTGAGCATCTCAAGTAAGTTCTGAACTTCTTCGTGGCCAATGAGCTGCGATGCGTTGTTGGTTAGCAGCTGGCTAAGGTGTGTCGCCAGTACTGTAGAAGAATCTACAACGGTATAACCTAGAGCTTGTGCGTGTTCACGCTGCTCTTCACGAATCCAAACCGCTTCAAGGCCAAAGGCAGGGTCAATCGTCGGCTCGCCATCGATCATGCCATAGACTTGGCCCGGGTTAATCGCGAGTTCCATGTCTGGCTTAATCTCAGCTTCACCCACAGCAACACCCATCAAGGTAATGCGGTAGCTGTTTGGTGTCAGTTCTAGGTTATCGCGAATGTGTACTGCTGGGATCAAGAAACCAAAGTCTTGAGACAGCTTTTTACGCACACCTTTAACGCGTTCAAGCAATTCACCACCTTGGTCTCTATCAACCAAAGGAATTAAACGGTAACCCACTTCTAAACCAATAATATCGACAGGTTGAACATCATCCCAAGAGAGCTCCTTCTGAGAGCCTACTTCTCCATTGGCTTCAACCGTGGCCGGAAGGTTAGGTTCTTCCGCCTTCTTCTTGTTCTTTTTATCGATGTAGTACGCCCCCGCGCCTGCAACGATGGCAAGGCTCAAGAACGAGAAATGTGGCATGCCAGGAACAATACCCATAATGCCAAGGATGGCGGCAGTGATCATAAGGGCTTTAGGGTTGTCGAACATTTGGAAGACAAGTTGCTCGCCCATATCTTCATCGGTGTTTTGACGCGTTACCATCATCGCAGCTGCAATAGACAGTAATAGAGACGGAATTTGTGCTACCAGACCATCACCGATAGTCAGTAGTGTATAGATTTCGATTGCTTCGCCAAAACCAAGGTCAAACTGAGCCATACCAATGCTCAAGCCACCAATGATGTTGATGAATAAGATTAAGATACCAGCGATCGCATCGCCTTTAACAAACTTAGAAGCACCGTCCATCGAACCGTAGAAGTCAGCTTCTTTGGTTACTTCAAAACGTCTCAGACGCGCCTGGTCTTGGTCGATCAAACCTGCGTTCAAGTCGGCATCGATTGCCATCTGTTTACCCGGTAAGGCGTCTAACGTGAAACGCGCGCTTACTTCCGAGATACGACCCGCACCTTTGGTTACAACCATGAAGTTGATGATCATAAGAATCAAGAACACCACTAGACCTACCGCATAGTTACCACCGATAACCACGTTACCGAAGGCTTCAATCACATTACCGGCCGCGTCGCCACCTTCATGACCATGAAGCAATACCACACGTGTCGAAGCAACGTTCAAGGCCAATCGAAGTAGAGTCGCAATCAGCAGGACGGTCGGGAATGCAGCGAAGTCTAAAGGCCTGCGGGTATATACCGAGACCAGTAGCACAACCATAGACAGTGCAATGTTGAAGGTGAAGAACATATCCAACAAGAAAGCTGGAATGGGCAACACCACCATAGCAAGCGTTGCAAGTACCATAATAGGTGCACCAATCGCAGGCATGGCACGGTTAGGGATTTTAGGTAGCTTGTCCGCAAAAGGCAGGGAGAATTTCATAAATCTAGACAGTTTCGCTATGTTGTAGCTCTCTGAACAAGTGGATTAGGTCTTAGTCAGGGCTGTTTGCTATGGGCTTATAATGTTCAGGCTACTACAGCAAACACTGTACCAACATCTCACGTCAAATTATCGCCATCACCTCTATAAAAGGAAGATTAGCTAGCTCGCTATTATCAGGGTTCATCACGCAGAGCTCAAGCAATTGATCTAATGACGTAAATCAGGTGGGATCGGCATATTAGAATCTTGCAGTTTTGGTCGCTCACCACCTCGTTTTCGGTACTGTTTAAGCTGGAAAACATATGCAAGCACTTGTGCAACTGCCGTAAACAGACCGTCAGGAATTTGTTGTTCTAGCTCAGTGGTGTGATAAAGCGCCCTCGCCAATGGCGGCGCTGGAACTATATAGATGTCGTTTGCACGCGCAATCTCTCGGATCTTCATCGCCATGTGGTCGACACCTTTAGCAACCACAATTGGTGCTTTGTCTTGATTCTGCTTATAGCGCAGCGCCACTGAAAAGTGTTCCGGGTTGGTCACAATCACATCCGCTTGAGGAACGTCTGCCATCATGCGACGCTGAGCCGCTTCCCTTTGAAGCATACGAATTCGGCCTTTCACTTCCGGCTTACCTTCAGTGTCTTTGAATTCGTCTTTGACTTCTTGTTTGGTCATCTTCAATTGATCGGCGTGTTGCCAGATCTGGAACGGGATATCAATCGCCACCACAATAAGCAGCGAGCAACTGATCAACAGGATGAAATTGAGCAAGATATCCAAGGCATGGAAGATGTTCTGTGGGTACACATCCATACTCAGCTGCATTAAATCATGCTGAGAGGCTTGAATCAGATAAATCGCCATCCCCGATACGAGCGCTACTTTAAGAATAGACTTGAGCAGTTCAACCCAGCTTTGCAGGCCAAACATACGCTTGATGCCACTGAGTGGGTTGAGCTTAGACGCCTTAGGCATTGCTGCTTGCATTGAGAAGTTAATCCCACCGACACCCGCAGCGCCGATGACGGCAGCAACAAACAAGGTTATCAGTATCAAAAACAGCGGGAACAGCAGGTTCACCAGTGCACCACCAGCGATTTCTAGGAGTTTGTTAGTGTCAAAAATTTCGTCGCGACTCAAAGAGAACAGACGTTGCATGGCCTCGAACAAAGCCTTCGCCATCGATTCGCCAAACCACATTAAAGCAATCGCACCGACAATTAATACCGATGCTGACGCTAGCTCTTTTGACCTTGCAACCTGCCCTTTCTCTTTGGCTTGTTGCAAGCGTTTGGGCGTGGCGTCTTCTGTGCGTTCTTGACCGTCTGACTCTGCCATTTCAGTCTCCTAGCAATCTAACCGGATTAGACGACATATCTGTTGTTCGCCCTGCATCCAGAATAGCTCATAGTGACTATACAAGCCGCCAAGGATGTACCAACAAAGTAACAGACCCACGAGTAGCGCAAATGCAAAACCCAAAGAAAAGATGTTTAATTGAGGTGCCGCACGCGTCATTACACCAAAAGAGAGGTTAATCGTTAGCAGCGCAATAATCCCCGACAATGACATCGCTAATGCCGTTTTGAACATGATGCCGAGCCACAACGCGAGCTCTCGAAAATCCACAGAGGTTAGAGAGCCACTGCCAATCGGCAAGGTCTTAAAACTAAACACCACCAGCTGCAGCATTTTCAAGTGACCATCGGTCGCCAAAAAAAACATGGTCGCTAGCAGCATGAACAGCTGACCAAGTACCGGCGTATTTTGCCCGTTAGCCGGGTCGACCATTGATGCAAAACCCAAGCTCGATTGCATACCGAGGATCTGACCCAGCATAACAAAGGTTTGAATCATGAACTGGGTAACAAAACCCATGGCCACGCCAATCACAATTTGCTCGAAGACAGTCAGGAAGCCTTGAAAGGACAGAAGTTCAATCTCTTTGGGAACGGCCGGAATCGCAGGCATCACCGCAAAAGTGATCGCCAAGCCTAAATACAGACGAATACGCGGCGACACGAAGCGTGCCCCTGTTACCGTCATCACCATCAGCATCGCTGAGATGCGAGTGTATGGCCAAAAATAATTGGCTAACCACTCTAGTACAAGGCTCGTTGGGTATTCCATATCGGTTTAATACAGAACTTGCGGCAAGCGTTCGATGAGCTCAAAAAAGAACTCCATCATCATCTGGGTCATCCAGTGTGCGAATAGCATCAACGCCAACAAAGTTACGATCAAACGCGGCAGGAAACTCAGGGTTTGTTCGTTGATTGAGGTCGCAGCTTGGAAAACAGCCACAACCAAACCGATCAGCAGGCTAGGAATAATGATGGCGCAAACCATGATTAATACCATCCAAAGGGCATCTCGGAACAACTCTACGAATATTTCAGGATTCATTATTCCCCCAGCTACAAGGCAAAACTGCCGGCGAGTGTGGAGAGTATCAAGTTCCAGCCATCAACAAGAACAAACAGCATCAACTTAAACGGCAGCGATACAATCATCGGTGACAACATCATCATACCCATAGCCATCAATACCGATGCCACCACCAAGTCGATGATTAGGAAAGGCAAGAACAGCATAAATCCGATTTGGAAAGCCGTTTTTAATTCCGATGTGATAAATGCTGGAATCAGAACCGCCATCGAAACATCTTCAGGGTTAGTCACTTCCGCGCCAGAAATCTCAACAAAGGTTTCAAGATCTTTGATTCGAGTCTGCTTGAGCATGAAGGATTTAATCGGTTTTTGGGCAACATCAAATGCCTGTCGTGCCGATATCTGTTCATTAAGATAAGGCTGAACTGCTTGTTCGTTAACTTGATTAATCACTGGCGACATGATGAAGAAGGTCAAGAATATCGCGATACCAATAATGACTTGGTTAGACGGTGTTTGTTGTAGACCCATCGCCTGACGCAAGATAGACATCACAACCACAATACGAGTGAACGATGTCATCAAAATCACCATCGCCGGCAAGAAGCCAAGCATGGTCATTAACGCGAGAATTTGCAGGTTAATCGAGTAGTCTTCACCGCCATTGGCATTGGTTGTCATGGTAAAGGCAGGTATGCCGCCACCATTGCCAGTCAAGCTGCCCGTGGTCATGGTTGTCGATTTGGCTTGGTCTTGTTCCATCGTGCTGATAGTGACCGATTCCGAGCCAGCGGTATTCGCAGGAATGACGGTGCCGTCTTCAGCTTGTGCAAATACCGACACACTGAATACGATTGAGCATAGGAGAATAAGCTGAACCAACCACACTTTCACCGCTCGGAAAGCTCCGGCTTGGTGAAAGTAAGAGGAGTTCAAAAGTCCGTTACTTGTTTGCATCTTTTTTTATTAGCTGGGAAAGCTGACTTGAAAATGTACTTTTTTCCAGCATCTCCTGAGTAAGAGGTTTATCGAGCTTAGAGATCAGCTGAATCGATTGTGTGGTAATCCCTACCAAGAACTGTTCATCACCCGCTTGCACAATAGCGATACGCTCTTTAGTACCAACAGGGATTTGCCTAACAATCGCCAAACCTTGTTGATTCGACATCGCAGGTACTTGCATTCGCTTGAGTAGCCAAGCAATAAATAAAATGAAGGCTATAACGAAAATTAGCGACCCAAAGGTGGTCGCTAAATCGAGAGAAGGCGGTGTTGCTGCAAAAGCAATGGAAGGAACCGTTAATAGCCCTACTCCCAAGATTCCTCGTAACAAACCTGTCATTCCGAGAAAAGAGCCCGCAAGTCTTTGAGACAAAAAGCTCATTAACGCAGCTTCTTAATTCGTTCTGTTTGGCTAATAACGTCAGTCAAACGAATACCAAACTTGTCGTTCACCACAACCACTTCACCATGAGCAATCAAGGTACCGTTTACCATCACATCCAGTGACTCACCAGCAATTCTATCTAGCTCAACAACCGAACCTTGGTTCAACTGAAGTAAATTACGGATACTGATCTGAGAGCGACCAACTTCCATCGAAATAGTCACTGGAATATCCATAATGGTATCCAGCTTACGACGCTCATCTTCAGAAATCGGAGATGATGAATCGGTTAGCTCATCAAGTGGTGCCGCAAGCACATCATCAACATCAATTGACGGCGCTAAAGGATCTTCACCAAGTGCTGCAGCCCATTCGTCTGCTAGCTTTTGATCTTCACTAGGTTCCATTACCAATTCCTATACTTTTATCTATTTTACTATTCGTCGTCATCATCACTGTTTTCGAGCTCAGACAATAAGTCTTTACCTAGAAAAGCGAGATCAGTTTTAACCACATGTGGTCTTTGAATTTTTTCCGAAATCTGTACTGCAAGCTTCTCACCAGAACGGCCCATTTTCACACGATAAGTCGGCAGTTCTTCGACAAACATGGTTGCGTGCTCAGGCATGTTCATTGGGATAACATCACCAGGGCGCAGCTCCATCAGATCACGAAGGGAAATATCTTGCTCTAGCAAATTCACGCGGAAATTGACGGGCACATCCATGATCTCATCACGCAGTGCGGTACTCCAACGAACATCGGTTTCCATCTTGTCTGATTGAACACCCGCATCAAGCAGTTCACGGATCGGCTCAACCATGGAGTAAGGCATGACAACGTGGAAGTCACCACCACCGCCATCCACTTCAATGTGGAACGAACTCACAACAATCACTTCGGTTGGGCTCACAATGTTCGCCATACTTGGGTTCACTTCGGAATCCAAGTATTCAAACTCAACCCCCATCACTGGCGACCAAGCTTCTTTGTAATCTTCAAAAACAATTTTCAGCAGTAACTGAATGATTCGTCTTTCAGTAGGCGTGAATTCACGACCTTCAATCTTGGCGTGGAAACGACCATCACCGCCAAAAAAGTTCTCTACGAGAATGAAAACCAGACGAGCTTCCATGGTGATGAGTGCCGTACCTTTCAATGGACGGAAACGAACCATGTTTAAACTGGTGGGTACATACAATGTGTTTTGGTACTCACCAAACTTCATCATCTGTACGCCGTTGATCGACACTTCAGCCGTTTTACGTAACATATTAAACAAGCTGATACGCATATGACGTGCGAAGCGCTCGTTAATAAGTTCAAGGGTCGGCATTCGACCACGGACGATTCGATCTTGAGATGAGAAGTCGAAATTGACCGCATTGTCATTTTCGGTTTCTAAGACATCTTCAACTTCTTCAACATCATCAACGCCATGTAACAGCGCATCAATTTCGTCTTGGCTTAATAAATCGGTCACAAATTACCTATTGAATTACGAAGTCAGTGAATAACACTTTTTCAATCACAGGCTGGCCAACAGCTTGAGCCAGGCTTGCTTTAATATCTTCTGTTGCCTTATTACGCAGTTCCACGCGGCCTGTTGGTGAGCGCAATTGATCAACCGTTGCCGAAGCGAACGTGGCCAGTAGCGTACTTTCTACAAGTGGAGAGTGGTAACGAGCCAGGTCTTCATT
Source organism: Vibrio sp. 10N.286.49.E11 (assembly GCF_041469505.1). Lineage (NCBI taxonomy): Bacteria > Pseudomonadati > Pseudomonadota > Gammaproteobacteria > Vibrionales > Vibrionaceae > Vibrio > Vibrio sp. 10N.286.49.E11. The sequence goes on along the minus strand of NZ_JBFRKQ010000085.1, from coordinate 58,172 downwards.
CTTACTGCCACGTACCATGAGCTGTGCTTTTATCTGAACTAGGCGATCTTTTTTGTCACCTGTCACATTAAACAAGAAGGGCTGAGGAATATTAACATACATAACCGGCTCTGCAGCGACCACAGCCGTTGCTGGCTGAGACTGAGATTCAGAGGCGCTATCGTCAGAACCTAAGAAAAAGTACAGCGCACCACCTATACCAAGCAGTAACACAACTACGGCAATAATAATTATAAGGAGCTTGCTCTTCCCTTTAGGTGCATCTTGTTCTTCGGCCATATCTTACTCTAACTTCCTGTTCTTGCGATTAACTGATGGTTCTTTTTATTAACTGTTTTTTTCTATTAACCAAGCGTTCTTAGCCTGATATTAGGCATAATAACTAATTCCATCACGCTTTGATGCGACATTCAATTCAAGATTGCTGTCACTATCAAGGTTTTCATCACCTTGCGTATCATTTGTGCGGTTAGCGCCGGATTGTTGCTCACCATTGTTGTATCTATCTTGTCCCTGACCGGAGTTCTGTTGTTGAACAGACGAATCGGCAAGCTGCAGACCTTGCTGAGCAAGCATCTCTCTCAAGCGAGGTAAGGTTTGTTCAATCACATCTCTCGCTTGCTGATTACTCACCGTAAAGTGCACGTTTGCCACGTCATTATTCATGGTCATGCGGATTTTCATTTGGCCCAATTCTGGTGGGTCGAGACGAATGTCCAAGTTCTTAAGGTTCTTAGACATCATCATTTGTACTTTTTCAGCCACTTGCTCATTGGCTAGCTCTTTGGTGAGCTGTAAGGGCGCTTGTTGAGCAGCTTGAATTTCAGCTCGCGTAGGTGCTGAACCCACCGTTGCCGTACCTTGTGCACCAGCCGCAGAAGCGATCTGCTGAGCAAAGGTCGAATCTTTAGAATCTTCTTTAGCACCCGCTTTACCCAAACCAGACAGTGCTGCTGCACCGGCGCCCGCTTTAAGAAGCGTATCAGTCGAGCCTGCTTTTGTGGCAGCTGGCGTTGCATTCATCGCCATTCCTTGCGCGGTTAAAGCTGGATCCAACGTTGCTTGCTGCTGAGGTGAAGCCACATTAGCTTGTTGAGCTGCGGCCTGTTGGGCTGCATGTGCATTATTGGCGTGCAGCATTGCCGCCTTGTCCGTAAGAGCATTGTTTGCTGATTGAGAAGCGGCCTGCGCTGACACTTGTTGTGTAGCCGTCGCTACAGCTGCTGTTGATGCTGCCGCAGCTAAGGCTTTAGTTTCGCTTGAATCCGTATTATCCCAATCGATAGCAGTGGGTTCACCAGACGCACTGTTCGCAGCCGGAGCTTGACTTAGCAAAGCTGTTACTTGTTGTTGAACGTTAGCGAGCTGTTGATTCAACAGGTCTAGGTTAGAGGTCGCTTTAGCCAAAGCGGCTTGCTCATCAACCGTCAACTTAGCGCCACTTTGTTGCTTATCAAGCAAGCTATCGACAACAGACTGCTCTGATTCGATTTGTCCATTCAATTGGTTTAGCGCTTTGGTATGGGCATCTACTTGCTTTGCCAGTTCAATATCCACGGCTGACAATGCTTGGCTCTGCTCGGCAGCAACCGCACTAGCTGCATTCTTTTGGCTCAGCTCTCGGCTCATACTGGCTTCAATTTGTTCTGGAGTGACGCCTTTATCCATCAACTGTCGAATTTCAGTATCAGTTAGCTGAGAAACACCCTTACCTCCGGTAAGTACAGCGATTTCAGAATCGACTTCAAGGCTCTTCTCCTGATTTGCAGCCTTAGCTTGTTGTGTCGCCTTATCCGTAACGGAAACTCCTGCAACAGAAGCACCGGTGATATTACCTTGGGCTTGTTCTACCTGACCTTGCTGAGGCAAGCCTTTGCCGTTTGGCGCTTGATTTAGGGTTTTGTTTGCCTCATCCAATTGACCAAGCAATTTATTGCCTTCGCTCATCGCTGCATTGGCTTGCGATGCCTGCGTAGCACCATCTACCGCTGATGGACCCTGAGTTTGGGATTGAGCAATATGTTCTTTAGATTCGTTAGTCGTATCCTGCGCATCTTTACCATCTGCCTTATCTGCAACAGTCTTATCAGCGACAGTGCTATCAGTGCCCGAATTGGCTTTGAGCTGAGCCTCAGATCCAGACGCAGCCTCTGCTGATGTTTTATCAGCAGCTTTCTCGCCTTCTACTTCTGAAGCTGCTTGCTTGCTTTGCGCTTCGCTCACTTCGTCAGTAGCCTTTGATTCAGCGGAATCACCTTTGTTCGCTTCGGCTGACGCTTCACCTTCGGTAGATGTCTGTTTAGTATCAGGTTTCGCAGTGCTTTCTGTGTCTTTTGCTGCGACTTTACTGTCACTTTCTTCAAAGCCGAGCGCTTCTTTAAAGGACTCAAAGAAACCTTTAGAGTCGCCGGTTTCTTCTACCTTGGAAGAGGCAGAACCGGTGTCCAACAACGATGACATTTTGTTGGTCGCTGAATTTGAGGAAAGACTAACATTCATATATACAAGCTCTATCTACTAGCTTTGCTGCCATGAATCAGGCAACAAAAAGAAAGTCGGATGCTTTTCATGCCTTTGGTGGGCATAACGCGCAATTTTATATAAAACGGAGCAAGAAACATGCCTATAAGTTCGGTTTTCACAATATAGAGAACAGCACTGACGTCATTCGTGGCTTAGGATCACATCTTCTTTCGGCTGTATAACAGAGTCGAAAATTCATCCATTTGCTTTTGTTCTCTTCGATCTTGCAGCTTTGCTTTCTCTTTCTGCTTTTTCTCCATCAACCACTCGTAGGATTTACGTTTTTTGCGTAACTCCATCCAGTAGCTTTGGCAGTTGTCGACTTGATTTTTAAAGTGGTGCTCGGCTTCTCTCTGTTTGGATAATGTTTCATCCAACTGAGTTAAGAAGCGGTTCAAGTGACCATATTGGCTCGCCGTTAAGCCTGCCTTGCCGCGGTCAACGAGCTGCTGACAGTAATCCAGTCGATACTTTTCAATCTGCGCAACCTGCTCATAGTAGCCTTGCAGCTCAGAGTTCGCTTTGTTGAGCGCAAGTACCGCTTGGTTCTCTTGATCTTTGGCTTGATCGAGCAAAAATTCTAATGCGTTATCCATGACTAACCTTATTCACCCGTTAGCCACCCAATACATGTTTCAACATGTTGACGCACATGTCGTATGGGACGGTCTCTTTCATCTTCTGCTGCAAGTACTCATCCAGTTTTGGTTTCAACGTGAAGGCACTATCGATTGCTGGATCCGTTCCTGGCTTGTAAGCACCAATTGACACCAAATCTTGGTTTTTACGGCAGATAGACAGCACTTGCCTTACCGCTTTCGACATCAAGACATGTTCTTCAGTGGTGATTTGCGGCATAACACGACTGACGGATTTCTCAACGTCAATCGCTGGGTAGTGACCGGCATCGGCCATCTCACGAGATAACACAACGTGACCATCGAGAATTGCTCGCGACGCATCCGCAATCGGATCTTGTAAGTCATCGCCTTCGGTTAACACGGTAAAGAAAGCCGTGATAGAACCTTGTTCATCATTGCCGTTACCTGCTCGTTCCACCAGCGCAGGAAGCTTAGCGAAGACTGATGGCGGATAGCCCTTGGTTGCTGGCGGCTCACCCACAGACAGAGCAATTTCACGCTGAGCTTGAGCAAAACGGGTCAATGAATCCATGAGTAGCAGAACATCTAAGCCTTGGTCGCGGAAGTACTCGGCGACAGCCAACGCGGTTTGACAGCCTTTTAAGCGCATCAATGGTGATGAGTCGGCAGGAGCGGCAACAACAACCGAACGCTTACGGCCATCTTCACCAAGAATCTCTTCAATAAATTCTTTAACTTCTCGTCCACGCTCACCGATTAGGCCTACGACCACTACTTGCGCAGTTGTGCCTCGAGTCATCATGCCCAGAGTTACGGATTTACCGACACCAGAGCCAGCAAACAGACCGATACGTTGCCCTTTACCCACGGTTAGCAAACCATTAATGGCTTTCAAGCCGACATCGAGTGGTTCAGAAATCGGTTTACGAGCTAACGGGTTGATTGGCTCCGCATTAAATGAAGCGCGTTGCTCTGTATAGATTGGACCTAAACCGTCGAGTGGATTACCTACGCCGTCGATCACTCGACCGAGCAGTTCCATTCCAACAGGGATACCACTTTCGGTAGTCATTGGCGTGACGCGAGCGCCAGGTAAGATCCCGGTGATTTGCTCACTCGGCATCAAAAATAGGTTATCGCCAGAGAAACCGACGACTTCGGCTTCCATCTGACCAGACATGGTTTCGACTAAACACAAACTTCCGATTGGCGCTTTACAGCCGGTCGCTTCAAGCGTTAAGCCAACAACGCGTACTAACTTACCTGAGGCAATCGGTCGTGATTTTAACCCTTCGACTTTGTACTGACTGAGACGGTTCGCTAACTCAAGCATTACTCATGACCCTGGTGACGGTTTGCACCGCAGAAGTTTTGAATGACGTTCTTTACGCGATCTTCCATACGGTAGTTAACGCTCGACTCACCTGCTTCGATTTGCACGTCACCACGGTTGAGTGCTGGCTCTGCTACCAGTGTCCAATTACGACAGTCCAATTCAGTTTCGCCATACGCAGAGCGAATGATCGCGACATCTTCTGGGTTAAGCTTCAATGTGATGGCATGACCAGAGATCGGCAACGACTCTACCGACTCTTTAACGGTATCTAATATGATTTGTGGATTGGTTTGTACTTCAACATGAACCACTTCTTTGACCATGGTAAGCACCATATCGACCAATTGCTTCTCCACCTGAGCGTTCATCAGCTCTAACGGTTGAGCAAACTGGTTTGCCAGCCCCATGAAGACGGCCACTTGTTGTTGAATGTATTCTTGACCCGCGGTTACGCCTTCAAGCTTGCCGGCTTCGTTGCCTTCTTCGTGACCTGCGGCAAAACCTTCTTCTTTACCTTTTTCATAACCTTGCTTAAAGCCCGCTTCTTGGCCTTGATGCAGCCCTTCCTGATAAGCGCCTTGTTTAATCAGCTCGATTTGCTCTTCAGTCAGAACCAGCTCTTCATCTTCAATGGCTTCTTCAACCGTTGGCATCCAACTAGGGTCGTAGTTAAAAGCGGTTTCTTTGGCTTGTTTGCTCACGTCAGAGGTGTAGTCAGGCAGCCCCCATTTCTGAGGTTGGGCAACCGTATTATCTTCTTCAGGGCGAAGGAAGCCGCGTTTTCTATCACCTGACATATCAGTACCTATCTATGAGTGGCTTAACTGTATTGTGAATTCAAGCAGTTAAACTGAGTTAATCTGTGGTTCGAGATTGGATAAAGAAAAGCCCCAACAGTGTGGGGCTTTTGAGATTTCTGTATTAAAGGAACTCGTCGGCGCCACCAGACAGCATAATTTCGCCACTGTCTGCCATCTTCCTCGCGATACCCAAAATCTCTTTCTGAGCCGCTTCAACATCAGAGACTTTGACTGGCGGCATCGCCTCAATATCGTCTCTCATCATATCGGCAGCACGTTTAGACATGTTCTTGAAGATCTTCTCACGTAGACCTTCATCTGCACCTTTAAGTGCTTTCTGTAGAATATCTTGTGGAACATCACGTAGTAGTCGTTGAACACCTTGGTCATCAACTTCAATAAGGTTTTCAAAGACAAACATCAGATCTTGAATCTGTGTTGCCATGTCTTCGTCTTGGTCACGGATTTGATCCATCAAGACGCCTTCCACGTTGTTATCCATGTAGTTCATGATCTCAGCCGCGGCTTTCAGGCCACCAATTTTGGCAGCTTGAGCACCCGCTTGACCCGCGAACTGTTTCTCCATGATTTCATTCAGTTCAGCAAGCGCCGAAGGTTGAACTTCTTCAAGGTTGGCAATACGCATCATCAGATCCAGACGAACTCGCTCTGGGAACTGAGACAGGATCTCAGCCGATTGATCGGCATCGAGGTACGACAACACAATAGTTTGAATTTGAGGGTGCTCGTTGATGATAATGCTCGCCACCTGACGAGGATCCATCCACTTAAGCGAATCCAAACCTTTCGAACCTGTGCCGAGAAGGATTTGGTCAACAAGGTTATTCGCCTTGTCTTCACCCAGAGCAGCAACTAACGCATTACGCATGAAGTCTTCGCTGCCCATACCAATGTTGGTGTACTTCTGAATATCATCTAAGAAAGCACGGTGCACAGCGCCTACTTTCTCTTGGGATAGGTCTGTAGCTCGCGCCATCGCACTACCCACACGCTGAACCTGCTTTGGCTCTAGGTGACGAATAATACCAGCAGCATCTTCTTCATTTAAACTGAGCAACAAGATCGCAGCGCGCTCATCGCCTGAGATAGAGCCGATATCCACGCTAGAGACATCAAGCACTTCACCGCCTTCAGTTTGTTGTGGAACTATTTCGTTAGCCATCTACCATCCAATTCTTAACTACTTGAGCTGCTAGCTCTGGTTCATTCGCTACAAGTGCACGTACTGCTTTCAGCACGTCCTCGTCTTTATGAAGGTTTGGTAAGTCGATACTTGAACCAAATTCAAACAGCTCACCACCTTCAATATCACCACCAATTAAGCTGGTTTCGCCGTCGGCACCAATTGGCATGCCATCAGGTCCGTACATCTGTTCATCGTTGTCTGCTGCTGGGTTAAGCAGTTTCTTCATTGCAGGGCGAACAAGTACCAACACCACCACAATGATAACCAAGGCACTTGCAAACCAACGAACCCAATCATTGAAGTTTGGATGCTCCCAGATTGGCACATCAGCAACAACATCTGTTACTTGAGGTGCAAACTGCATGCTTAATACGTTGAGCAAATCACCACGAGTTTCATCAAAGCCCACCGTACCAATCAGTACTTGGCGAATCGCATTGATTTCGCTCGCCGGGATTGGCGTATGAACCACTTCACCCGTATCTGGGTTCAAGGATTGGCGGTCTTTGATCGCAACAGAAACCGTCTGACGATTAACCGTGCCGCTCTGTTTACGTTCATGACTGATGGTGGTGTCTAGCTCAAAGTTTCGAGTCGCTTCTTTGTGAACAGAGCCTTGACCTGTCATCGCGCCGTCTTTCATCTGAGCCACATCTTGTGGAATTGAGGCATCCGCTGGAGGCTGGTTACTCAACGCACCCGGAATACCCGCCACCGTATTTCCATTGTTGTAATCTTCTAAAGTGTATTCACTTCGAGTCGCCGGTGTATTCGGATCAAAACGTTTTCTGGTTTGCTCCACAGCACTGAAATCGAGCTGGATATCAACCTGAGCGGTGTAGTTACCAAACCCAAGAATAGGAATCAGGATGGAGTCAATTTTTTCACGCAGCGCTTGTTCTTGATTGCGCTCTAACTCGTGTTCTTTACGACGCGCCGCTGACATAGGGTCTTGAGAGCCTGAGCTCAACAATCGGCCATGCTGATCGGTCACCGTAATACGTGAGGTTTTCATTCCCGGAACGGCACTTGCCACCATATCCACAACAGAATCGACTTCTTGCTGCTTGAGATTAGTGCCGGTTTTGAGGGTTAGAAATACGGAAGCGGAAGCTTCTTGATTATGGCGTACAAAAACACTCTGCTTCGGCAGGGCTAATAAAACCTGAGCTTTACGCACCTGTTTCATCTGCTCAATGGCTTTGGCAAGCTGTCTTTCACGGCTTAATTTAAGGCGTTCTTGTTCTAAACGTTGTGATACACCAAAGCCCATGTCTTGCATGAGGATGTCATCACCCGCGTTTCGCTCTTGGTTCAAACCAGCTCGAACCATATTGAGCTTCAGAGAATTGTACTCACTAGCCGGTACTGAGATGGTGTTGCCTTCAAGCGTGTACTCGATCTTTTGCAGATCCAAGTAGTCAAGAACGGGAATCAACTCTTCTGTTTCGTAAGCTCCTAGTGGACGCATTTCTGGCTCTTTTACCCAGAAAAACAGCATCACAATCAGCGCTACACAGATAGAGATAGAAAGGACTAAGACGACCTGACGAAGTAAATCGAGATCACCGACAGCCATATCGAACTTCGATGAACTGCGTTCACCTAGATCGGGATTTTGCCCTTCTCCGTCTAGCTCAGAGCCTGCAATCAGTGCGTGGTCGTTGCTATCGCTTACGGTTAAATCTGTTGTTTGACTATTATCTGCCACTATTTAACTACCCAACTTATACCGGCATATTCATCAGCTCTTTGTACGATTCGACCAATTTATTTCTAATTTGGATCGTCGCCTCAAAAGCCACACTAGATTTATTACGAGCAATCATCACGTCCGATAGGGATACGCTTTGGTCGCCACTATCAAAACGAGCTTGAAGATCACCTGAAGTCTTTTGTAATGAGTTCACATTATTGATGGCATTAGTCAGCATGTTGCCAAAATCTGCACCGACCGCTTGCCCCGTTGCTGCGGGACGCGCGCTGGCAGCTTCGACCATCATCGCCTGCATTTCGCCTTGTAAACCATCTATTCTCATCTACTACCTCAGGAGTCAAAATTATGACTATCTATTTAGCTATATTATTGACAGAGCAATTAGCGTGCCACACATTAAATTGACTAGATATCGTATTACACTAGTCAGAAAGCTGACACTACTAATCTATCCTCAGTTTGGGATATCTATTCCAGCATCGCGCATTTTAGCCAACTTGTAACGCAGTGTACGAGGGCTAATGCCCAGTTTTTCAGCCATATCTTTGCGTCGGCCATTACATGCAATCAGGGTTTCAAGAATGATCGCATACTCTTGATCTCTAAGCTCATTACCTAACCCTTCGCTGCTAGCCGCGATTTTATTGATTGGGTTTGCTTCGGCAATAGGCTTAATTTCTGGCGCAGCTACGTCACTGCCTTCGACGATTTGTTGTAGGCTGCTTGCGTCTTGCCAATCGACACCTTCAAGAAGGATATGCTCACCAGAGATGTTCTCTTGTTCGCTCAATATTAGCGCACGCTGTACCACATTGTCTAATTCGCGAACATTGCCCGGCCACGGATAATTGACGAGTTTGCTGATCGCTTGTGCTGACATAACGGGTACAGGCATACCAAGTTTGGTGCAGTGGCGCTCAACTAAGTGCTTGGCTAAAGGCTCAATATCGCCTTTACGCTCGCACAATGGAGGCCAAGAAATTGGGAATACATTCAGGCGGTAGTATAAATCCTCACGGAAATTCCCTTCAGAAACATACTGTTTAAGGTCTCGGTTACTGGTCGCTAATACACGAACATCCAATTTGATGCTCTTACGACTACCTAATCGCTCAACTTCGCGCTCTTGCAAAACACGCAGTAGTTTGGCTTGTAGGCTAAGATCCATTTCACTGATCTCATCCAACAGAATTGTACCGCCCTGCGCTTGCTCGAATTTCCCCGGGCAAGCTTGAATAGCGCCAGTAAATGCGCCTTTTTCATAACCAAACAGGGTCGCTTCTAACATGTTGTCTGGGATCGCCGCGCAGTTAATCGCGACAAACGGGCCATCTTTTCGGCTAGAAGCATTGTGAATGTAGCGAGACATCACCTCTTTACCAGAACCACTCGGGCCCAACACCATGACGTTGGCATCGGTTTTCGCAACTTTATCAGCCAGCATCATTAGCTTGATACTTTTTTCATCAGCAACGATAGCGTCACCATTGTCATCCGACTTTACAGGCGCATAACGGCTGACCATGTTGAGCAGCACTTCTGGCGCAAATGGCTTTGCCATATAGTCGATAGCGCCCTCTTTCATTGCAGCAACGGCATCTTCGATGTTGGCGTACGCTGTCATTAGCAATACCGGCAAATTTGGCCAATGCTGCTTAATGTTTCTCAATAGTGCCAAGCCACCCATGCCCGCCATCTGCACGTCAGATACGACAATATCAACGGAGTTCGATTTTAATTTGACCAGAGCATCTTCCGCACAATCCGCTTCCAGCCATTCATAGCCAGCAAGCGCGAGTGTGTCGACAAGGGCTTCGCGTAGACCTTCATCATCTTCGACGATTAACACTTTGCTTTGAGCCATAGGATTCTCCAGTGTAAATTCAGTTAAAACTTATTAGTCTTCAGAAGAAGCACTTCTTTCAAGCGGTAGACACATGGTAAAGCATGCGCCGTCGCCTTCTTCTGATATCAATTCCAGTCGGCCTTCATGTGCTCGACATACCATTTGTACAACCGCTAAGCCTAGACCTGTACCTTGTGAACGAGTGGTAAAGAAGGGTTCCATTATTTTACCTTGAAGCTCTTTCGGTACGCCGGGGCCACTGTCTTGCACTGATATCTTAAGCTCGCCATTTACGGGCCTAAAAAACACATCGATCTGCGATTCCTTACCCGCAATTTGAACCGCGTTCAACACTAGGTTGCTTAACGCTGAGGCGATAGCATTGGCGTTGCCGAACATTTGAGTCTGTTCGCCCTCAACTTCTTGGCAATAATCAATCTGGTTAGTTTTCAATGCCGCTTCCACCATAGGGTGAAATTCAGTGATCAATTCAGCCACAGTAAATGGCTTAACGACTTTGTTGTCACCACCTTTGGCAAACAACAGCATGTCGTTCACTTGCTTCTCTAAGTCATGCAATCTATCCATAAGCTTAGATTGAAAACGCGTTTTTGTTGCCGGCGGCAGATTTGGCGCGGCAAGGTTTGATGCATACAGCATCGCACTTGAAAGCGGCGTTCGCACTTGATGGGCAAGCGAGGCCACCATTCTACCTAATGAAGACAAACGCTGAAGATCACTCACGCGAGACTGCAATAGTCGGGTCTCGGTCAGATCGGTAATCAAAATCAGCTGACCCGTGGTAGAGGCTGAAATCGCCAAACGCACTTTTCGCCCGTTCTTCAATGAGATCTCATGACCGTCATCGTCTTTTGGGTCAAAGGCACTTTGAATCACTGAAAACCACTTCTCACCAACCAACTCAACACCAAGAATACGATGCGCTTCAGGGTTCGCTTCTCTCACTTCGCCGTGTGTATCTAACAAGATAACCCCTGCTGGCATCACGTCGAGTACTTGCTTATAGCGCTCAACCTGCTGTTCAACAGAATCTAGGTGTGATTGATTTTCTGGTTCGTTAGATACGCGCATGTCAAAAATTTGCCTCAAATACTAAAACAGCCTGAGACGTACAACACGAGTCAGGCTATTTGCTATATTTATCACATAGTTAAGCAAGCAACAACTCGACTATGGTTTATCTGTTCACTTAGCTAGAGTTACCAAATAGCTAAAAAGTGTGTGCTAGTTTTTCGTTTTCATCGAAAACTGGACACTATCGCTGCAAGTTATATTTACGCATTTTTTCAACCAGAGTGGTTCTACGCATTCCAAGCATGTCAGCAGCACGAGCAACAATGCCGCCCTGCGCTTCCAACGCTTGATTGATCATATTCACTTCCATATCCGCGAGTAGCTCTTTCAAGTTAACCCCTTCTGGCGGTAACTCTTGAGGCGCATTAGCATTGTCGGCAATATCATCTTGCTGATCAAAACTGAAATCTTCTGAGAATAAGTCAGCAAGTGCATCACGCTCTTGCTCCTCTTCAGATCCAAAGCTATTAAACTCTGGCTGGAACTCAGGGATATCGCTGTATCGATATTTAGTTGGCAGGTGATTCACATCAACCAAGCTGTTTGGATACAAGATAACCATTCGTTCAACCAGGTTCGCTAGTTCACGAACGTTACCTGGCCAGTAATGCTCCATCAAAGAGTTGATAGCACGAGCCGTGAAACAGATAGGCATGCTGCCTTCCGCTTCCATTCGAGTCATCAGCTCTTGAAGCAACAGTGGAATATCTTCTTTACGATCTTGAAGCGCCGGCATTTCAATCGGGAATACATTTAAGCGGTAGTAAAGATCTTCACGGAACGAATCATCGTCGATCATATCTTCAAGGTTGCGGTGGGTTGCCGCAATCACTCTAACATCAGCTTGTATGGTGCTATTGCCACCTACACGCTCAAAGCATCGCTCTTGCAGTACTCGTAGCAGCTTAACTTGCATCGCCATCGGCATATCGCCAATTTCATCAAGAAACAGTGTGCCACCTTCAGCCAATTCAAAACGGCCTTTACGTGCGGTAATCGCCCCAGTAAATGCGCCCTTCTCATGACCAAACAGTTCACTTTCAAGCAAATCAGGTGGAATCGCGCCACAGTTTACAGGAACAAAAGGCCCTGAACGACGTTTAGAGTGATAGTGAATGTTACGCGCTACGACTTCTTTGCCTGTACCAGATTCACCAAGAATCAGCACGTTCGCTTCCGTAGAAGAGACTTGTTCAATTAAGTGACGTACTTCTTGAATGCCAGCACTTTGTCCTACTAGGCTGCGAAACAGGGTGTTCTTGCGTGCCGAAGACACAACTTGAACACCTTTGCGGCCTAAGAAGTCTTTACAGTGTCTTAATGCATCACTTAATTGCGGGTAGTTAAGAGGAAGTTCAAGCTCACCAACATAGTTAGTCAACTCGTCAACCGGGTGATTGTTTTTGCCAATCACCAGTAAAGGGATGTGATTGGCGTGAACAAGCTTCTCATTCAGTAATGCGTTGAAGCCTTTACCTTTAATGGTACCAATAATGCAGCCGGCCCACTGTAGTGACCAGTCAACTTTACGTGCTTGTTCAGAGCTGATTACTTCGCAGCTCTCTCCTACAAACTCTAATATTGTGCTTAAATTGTGAAGATCTTGAGCGTTATCATCGACGACAAGCAGTTTTGCCAAACCTTGCATAAGTAGGAATTATTGCCTTTATTTTGGTGCGATGCGGAAAAACGGTGAGCAACGTAGTCTATAAAACAGTGAGATGTATCAATGATTATGGTCTACGTGGACAAATTTAGGAAATCAGCAACGAAAAAAGCCATTAGGCTATCTAATGGCTTCTATTTTATTTGATTAAAAAAATAAGGCAACCAACCAATTAAGGGATATGAGATTGGTTAAAACTGCAATTTTTCTTTAAATACCTACGTCAGCGGACGTCAAGTTGTGATATTCGTTCGGAATTTGGTCCCAAGCGCTCTTAATTTCGCGAATAATATCGATAACATCATCAATAGGCTGTGGGTCATTTTTGTGATTTGCCGCAGAAATTTGCGTGATCATGAACTCATAAAGTTGATCTAGGTTTTTCGCAATATCGCCACCATCGTCCATAGATAGGCAACTACGTAGGCTAATAATGATATCTAGAGCCTTACCAAGTCGCTCACCTTTCACTGGGATGTTGCCTGCTTGCATTGCCGCTTTGCCTTGAATCAAACGCTCGATAGCACCGGCCATTAGCATTTGTACAATCTTATGCGGTGAGGCAGCCGTTAGCTGACTATCCACTGATACCTTTTTATATGCCTGTAAAGAACCGCGCATAGTAAACCTCTTCTATAAAAACTTTTTGTATTGTTGAACTGATTTAGCGCCGTGACGGTATTTATGTAGGGTCTTACCTACTCGACTCGTCTCAGACTGCATCAATTCGACTAATTTTCTGGTTCTGGTAATGGCTTCAAACCATTCAGAACTTTGCTTAACGTCGGGATGTGAGTCGATTATTTGAAGCACGTTTTGCAATAACTGTTCTCTGTTATCGACAAGCTGCGTTATTTCTTCAGCATTAATTTCACTAAATTCCAGTTTAGAGATAATTAGTTGATCGAGTTCACAAAGCTCTTGTAGCTGGCTATTCATCTATTAGCCCAACGCATTCATCATACTGCCCAGCTGAGATTGCATCTTACTGGTCGCATCTTGCATGGCTGTGAACTTAGAGTGGGTACGGCTCTCTAGGCTGTCCATGCGGCGGTCGAGCGCGCTTTGGTCATCAACCAAACGGTAGTTTTGCTCGACCAAGCTCTTTTCTCTAGTACGGATTGAACCCGTGATACCTGTGATACCTTGAATCGCATCTTCCACTTTTTTGGCGAAACCGTTGTTGCCACCAAAGAACTCACCCAACTTATCAAAGTTATTGTTGAGTTGACGGTCAAGCATATCGTAGTTGATTTCTAGCGAGCCTTGTCTTGTGGTGGTGATACCGAATTCAGTCAAAGACTTTAGATTGTCTGGCGCACCTTCGATACTTGATGAGAACACACCTTTTAATCGTGAGTCGGCGTTACGCACGGTACTGTCACCAGACAGCGGGCCTTTTTGGCCAGTCGTTGGGTCAACACCCGCCAAGTTTTTAGACACTTGGTAAAACTTATTATAAGAATTAACAAAAGCTTCAATGTCTTGGCGAACACTATTACGGTCGTACTCCACACCAATTTCTGCCGGCGGCTTATCTTTTGGCGTTTTTCCTTTCACCGTAATATCAATACCTTCAATGGCATCTTCAATCACATTGTTATTACTAGAGAGTTGAGCAACACCATCTAGGACAACCATAGAATCTTGGCCAGCCTGAACTTCAGTCATTCCACTATAGGTATCAAAAGATTGCTGTGCTTGTTCAAGGTCTGCTTGCGCTTTATCGACCTTCTCTAAGAGCTCGCGCTCTTCGGGTTCTAATTTGGCACGCTCAATTTTCTTGGCTTGCTCTGCGGTGAGTTCGCCTTTTTGAACTTTCTCAGCCAACTCCGCTTTTTCTTGTGAAATCTTCTCTTCGATACGCGCTTGCTCAGCCTCAAGCTTTTGTTGGGCTTCTTTCGGTGTCACGTATGAATCGGTCAGAGTACCTGAGGCAGCATTTGACCACCCCGGCACATCGGGTGCCTTCTCTATCGCTTTTTCATCAAGCTCAAGTTCTGGTGTGTAGTAAGAATCTAAAAGCGTACCTGACGCGGTTTCAGTCCAACCTGGGATATTGTCTTCAGGCATGACAGATTTTGCCGCTTTAGCTGCATCAAGAGCTGCTTGGCCGTCGGCGGCGGCTTGTTCTCCGTAGCTAAGGCTTTGAGAGTCTTCGTCAGCAACGGAGGTAGAATCAGTTTGGGATGCAGGGATGACATTGCCATCTTTATCGAGTGTTTCATTCGCATTTGGGTCATCGCTAGCGATCACTTCATCGATGAGTTCAACGGCTTTTCCTGCAGGGGTTAGAGCTAGAATATCTTGAGCAGCAACGCGCGCTTTCTCTAGCGCTTTAACACGTTCTTCAAGCGTTTTGTATTCGAGTTTTTTTAAGGGATTGGCAGCATCTGACTCAACATTAATGTTGATCTGCTGATCTGAACCAGACTGGTTCGAGGCAATAATAAGTCTTGGACCTTCGACATCGTTGATAATAGATGCACGAACGCCTGGGTTGCTATCTGCACCGTTGATACCACGAACAACTTCGATAAGTCTCGATCTGTCGCCAACTTGCACGTCAAAGCTGTCATCACCAAGCGAAACCTGCAGCTTACCTGGGCCAAATTTCATGTCCTCTGACAGTACATCAGAAGCCACTTTATGGCTTTGGGCAAGCTGCAACACATCGATGGCATATTTGCCAGCGATCGCTTCGGTAGTCGCGGTTGCAGAGACAAGACCTTCATCGGTACTTTCGACTGTTCGCACAGCAAAAGCTTTTTCCTGACGAAAGTTTGTCATCAGGTTTTTCATCGAATCAAGGGATTCTCTGAGTCTTCCATAGGCACTAATGCTGGTATCGATTCGCGTTCGTTCATTGTCGATTCGTTGCTGTTTAGGTACACGCTCCGAATCAACAATTGTGCTGACCATGGAATTGATATCCATGCCAGACGAAATCCCCATTGGGCCAAAACTCATTAAATCACCTCAATAATACGACTTAAACCTTCACCTCAAATATTCGACTATTCGAGTTTTGGGCTGCTAGGCGTCTTAGAATTTCAAGCATTTCTTCATCAGGGATCTGGCGAATAATATCACCGGTTGTGGTCTCATAAATGGTAACCACATCTCTCCCAGATTCTTCATCGACCTTAAAAGCCACACCTTTATTGAGAGAGGAGATAAACTCGTTTACCTTCTCCACCATTTTGACTCGCTCTTCATCATTTAATTCTTGTCTATGTTGAGCTAATTGAATCGCCGCTTCAGTAGCTTCCTCTTTCGATTTCTCTACCTTGCCATAAGATGTTGCTTCTTTTAGTCGCGAAATACTCGACGCACTACTACCTTCATCGCTTGCAATTTTAATGCCATTAGGTGAGCCATAAGGCTGGATGTTCGATGCGTTGGATGATATTTCCATAACACTCTCCCTCCCTCCTTTATGAGCCAAACAGTAAAACTCTACCCAGAGTAGAGTTTACCGCTACTTACCGAGGTAAGTTTAGCCCAATAAGCTTAGAGCTGCTGATGGTGACTGTTTTGCTTGAGCTAGGATAGAAGTACTCGCCTGTTGTAGGATTTGAGACTTCGTCATAGCTGTTGTTTCTTTCGCGTAATCGGTATCTTTGATACGGCTCTTAGACGCATTAACGTTTTCGTTGATGTTGTCTAAGTTGCTGATTGCATGGTCAAAACGGTTTTGGAAAGCACCTAGAGAAGCACGTTGGCTATCAACAGATTTTAGAGCACCATCAATGATAGATACTGCTTCGTTTGCACCTGCAACAGAAGTTACGTCGATATCGTTAACGGTAACGTCTTTACCAGCACCGATACCTAGTTCGCCCGCTAGGCTGCCGCCAAACTCAACATCACCTTCAACTTTTTGACTTGAAGCGAAAAGTTGCAGTTTACCGCCTTCACCCACAGACGCTTTAACGTCTTCACTTTGACCGTTGATGTAAGTTGCTAGCTCTTCAATATCGTTGCCTTCTTTCGCAGAAATGGACAACTCTTGAGCTTCACCAAATTTATCGTTGTACTTAATCGTTAGATCAGCACCAGCACCTACACGCCAAGAAGCATCTTTGCCTTCTTCTACGCCGTAGCTCTTACCGCCCATTTCTTGAGTATCGGTGCGCATGTTCCCCATAGAAAGCATTACCGCCTCACCAGAATCTGCACCGATTTGGAAAGATTGACTACCGTAAGTTCCGTTAAGAAGCCTGTTACCACCAAAAGAAGTTGTTTCAGCAATACGGTTAAGTTCTTTGTTCAGAGCAGAGACTTCTTCTTGGATCGCAACACGTTCAGATTTGCTGTTTGAACCATTTGAAGATTGAAGAGAAAGGTCACGCATACGTTGCAGAATGTTGGTTGACTCATTCATTGCACCTTCCGCTGTCTGTGCAATAGAGATACCATCATTCGCGTTTTTCACAGCCATATCTAGGCCACGGCTTTGCGACGTTAAGCGGTTAGAGATTTGTAGGCCTGCAGCATCATCTTTTGCGCTATTGATTTTATAGCCAGAAGACAAACGCTCCATTGATTTTTGAGTACCTTCAGCCGCGCTATTCAGGTAGCGCTGAGCCGTCATTGCAGACACATTAGTGTTTACATTAATCGCCATAGTTGATCTCCTTTAGGCATTTTTTAATGCACTTATGTGACTCTCACCTCACACAAATACATGTCAATTTGTTTATGCACCAGTGTCTCTCTCACCTTACATTGGTACATATCATTTCTCTCAATCCCTTTAACGGCCCCTTAATTAGAAGCTTTAATAAAAAATGCGATTTTTTTCGTATTCTTTTCAACAACAAAGAAAAGTGTGATCAGGCTTCAATTAATAGAGCGGCATTCGCTAAAGTTTCGTATCCTCGCTCATTTATAAGTGTCGCCTTGCACATAAAAACCAAAGCCGATCCCTGATACCTCGTTCTACTCGATTCTGGAATGACGATTGAAAACTATTGTTTGAATCTGAGTAATTATTTACTCGATCTAACCTTGCCAAAGCAGCTATACAGTCTCCACAACCCAACCCCGTCATTCCCTACAGTGAGGAACGAACGCGATAGGGAATCTCGCTTTTGCTCCTGCTTACCAACATTGCACTTTTTCAAATACACCTTCGCCAAATTGCAGGCAATAAAAAACCCAGCCGAAGCTGGGTCTGTTTAGCGCTCATCTCTCACCACGAGCTAATTTGTGGAAGCCTTGCGTCAACACTATTGGTCAACGTGGCTTTTTAATCGATTAACCTAGTAGGCTAAGTGCCGAGTTCGGCGCTTGCTTCGCTTGAGCAAGAATCGAGCTTGAAGCTTGAGAAAGGATCTGAGACTTAGTCATCTGAGTCGTTTCTTTCGCGAAATCGGTATCTTTAATACGGCTCTTAGATGCGTTAACGTTCTCGTTAATGTTGTCTAAGTTGCTGATAGCGTGGTCGAAACGGTTTTGGAAAGCACCTAGCTCAGCACGGTGGCTATCTACATACTTAAGTGCCGCATCGATAATAGCTACAGACTCTTGTGCGCCGCCAACTGATGTTACGTCGATAGTATCAACCGTTACGTCTTTGCCAGGTTGTATGCCTAGTTCGCCAGCCAGGCTGCCAGAGAATGCCACTTCGCCTTCAACCTTGTTGTTACCAGTAAACATTTGTAGCTTACCGTCTTCAGTTACAGACGCTTTAACAGAGTCTTGTTGACCGTTGATGTACGTTGCTAGCTCTTCGATGTCGTCACCCGCTTTTGCGCTGATGTCGATTTCTTGTGCTTGACCGAAGTTATCAGTGAACGACATTTTTAGGTCGTTAGAGCCTGCTTGAACGTTCCAATCTTTATCTTTCGCGTTCTCAGTTTGGTAGCTCTTACCACCCATCTGAGCGTTATCAGAGCGCATGTCTTTCAGTTGAAGCATTACCGCTTCACCGTTGTCTGCACCGATTTGGAATGATTTAGTACCGTGAGTACCGTTAAGCAACTTGTTGCCACCAAAAGACGTCGTTTCCGCGATACGGTTCAGTTCGTCGTTCAGCGCTGTTACTTCTTCTTGAATCGCTACACGCTCAGATTTTGAGTTTGAGCCGTTTGAAGATTGTAGAGACAAATCACGCATACGTTGCAGGATGTTAGTCGTCTCATTCATTGCACCTTCAGCTGTTTGTGCAATTGAGATACCGTCGTTCGCGTTACGTACAGCAACATCAAGACCACGACTTTGAACGTTCAAACGGTTCGAGATTTGTAGACCCGCAGCGTCATCTTTTGCGCTGTTGATTTTTGAGCCAGAAGCTAGACGCTCCATTGATGTTTGTTGTGCGCTGTTTGCGTTGTTTAGGTAACGTTGCGCTGTCATCGCTGAAACGTTTGTATTTACATTCACTGCCATGGTGATTTCTCCAATTGATTTTCCGGTATAGCGGTTTCCGACGTCTCGGAAAACCAAGTAGTTCTCTCAAAGTTACTTTTAATAACGGCGCGAAAATCAGAAGCTTTAGAAAAACTTTCAAAAAACCACAAAAAAAATATTAATCTAATATTTATCAACAACTTAATTTTCATCATTTTCTAATACAGCGATAGATTTCAATTGGAAAAAGATCTTAATCTGTTCAGAAAGCGTACGAACCGCCGTCTAAATGGCTCAAGGTCGAGAAATGATCAATCGCCAAAGATCTCTGACTTACGCAAATCTTGTGTAATAGATGACATTATTTGTCGTGAAGAAGAACCATCAAATAGAGATTTGGAAAAGGTAGTGCGAGAAAGTTCACAGGAAAATAAATAGCAAAAACAAGAAATACAGAAAGGAAAAAGCCCCTTTTCCTTTGAGAGAACCGGGGCTAGTTGGCGCGTCAGAGCCTGTGTGGAGATCATCGAGAAATGAACACATTTCCGACTTGCCGTTGCATTCTTACTGCAAAAATGGATAGCAGGTGAGAGATGAGAGAGCTAAACATTCAATAGTAAGTATGCTTGCCAGTTTCCCTTGCTGCATGGCTCACGTCTGAACACGAGCAGCAAGTTCAACCAATAACTATTGCAATAATGACATTGCAGAGTTAGGCAACTGTTTTGCTTGAGCAAGTATTGAAGTACCTGCTTGTTGCAGAATTTGTGATTTGGTCATTTGCGTCGTCTCTTTCGCAAAGTCCGTATCTTTGATTCGGCTGTTTGAAGCGTCTACGTTCTCTTGTACGTTTGCCAAGTTATTAATACTGTGGCTTAGACGGTTCTGTTTTGCACCCAAATCAGCACGCTGTGAATCCACGTACTTCATTGCAGAATCAATCACGCTGATCGCGTTCTGTGAACCCGCAACGCTGGTTAAGCTAACATCTTGAACCGAGGTTGCGCGGCCTTCACTCTTAATACCTAGCTCAGACGCTAGACCACCAGAGATAGACATTGGGCCGTCAAGGTCAGGTTCAGCAACGAACAGTTGAATGCGACCATCATCAGTAACCGATGCGTTCACAAGATCAGACTGACCATTAATGTAAGTCGCAAGCTCTTCGATATCATCGCCCGCTTTGGTATTGATATCTAAAACGATGTCTTCACCCGCTTTGGTTTTGAATTCGAACTTAAGATCGCTCGCTGTTGGCGGCACTTCCCAGTTCTTATCTTTCGCGTTTTCTGAATCGAACGTAGTACCACCCATACGGTAGTCATCTGCACGGATACTTGTCAGAGCCATGATCATTGCTTCACCAGAGTTAGAACCGATCTGGAATGAAGCTTCACCGAATGAACCGTTCAGTAGACGACGACCACCAAACGATGTGGTTTCCGCAATACGGTTAAGCTCATCTTGAAGTGCCATTGACTCTTCGTTCAGTGCAGTACGCTCTGCCGGCGAGTTAGTGCCGTTTGATGATTGAATCGCTAGATCACGCATACGTTGTAGTACGTTAGTCGATTCGTTCATCGCGCCTTCTGCTGTTTGAGCAATCGAAATACCGTCGTTGGCATTACGCATTGCCACATCAAGACCACGAGACTGAGCGGTTAGACGGTTCGAGATTTGCAGACCTGCCGCATCATCTTTCGCGCTGTTGATCTTGTGACCAGATGACAAACGCTCCATAGAAGTCGCTAAGTCATTAGATGCTTTATTCAGGTAACGCTGTGCTGTCATAGCAGATACGTTAGTGCTTACATTGATAGCCATTTTGCTCTCCTTATGAGTTCGCAAAGTTTCTGCGAAGCGGCCAGCTTTACTCTCATATGGATAAGCACTGACCGTGTATTACTCGATAAACCCTATACAAGGTTTAAGATCTGTATTAATCATTTATAACCAACACATATACAAGTTGTATGCCAAGTTTAATGTCATATAAATAATTTTTTAATTATCTAAAAATCAGAAGCTTACAAACAACACTGCGCAATTATGATTTTCTACTATTAGAAGATGAAAAACATTCACCTTCCTTATTGCCGTTTTTTGCCGCTATTCTAGAAACATCATGCTTCGTACAAAAAAGCGGCAAACTGTGGCGTCATTCGCACGTATGGCATAGCACATACGGCAAGGAATCAACGCCATGGTGATCGACAAGCCACCATTAAATACCGATTGATCATTAAATATAGTTAAACAAGGTCAGGTCTTTGGTTTTGCCAAACGCTTGTTGAGAAGCTTGTAGTGCTCGAGAGTTTTCATTGAACTCAATGATCGCTTTCGAGTAATCCAAGTCTTCAAAGTTGCTTTTTGCTTTTGCTAAAGACAACTTGAAATCTTCATGTTGTTGCTCTTGAATATCCAAAGTACTCAAACGTGCACCAACATCGGTTCTTGCCTTGGTCAAATGGATAAACGCAGCGTGGAACTCTTCAGTTACTTGGTGCAGTTTCGCTGTTGCTGATGCATCCGATACCGGGTTTTCAGCCTGCTCAGCAGCCTCTTTGAACGTATCAAAGATAGAGAAAGTCTCTCGTGGTTCTAAGGTGATCGAATCACCTTTAGTGATTTGGCCTTTGATTTGAATATTCAGCCCTTCATAAACAATGCCTGTCGAAGGATCAAAATCTTCTGCCGCAACCACTGCGCCGTCTTTTTCAAGCTGATAAGCGAAATTGCCCGTCTGCATGTCGACAAACGTCACTTTATAAGTAGACCCATCTTCATCGCTGTTGGTCGCACGCCCGAGCAATAACTCAGACGCAGGTTCAAGCTCGTACTGAGGTTCGTAGTCACCGAACGGGTTGTCTATTTCCATAAACATCTTGCTGCCCGGATCATTCATTGCCATTTCAAAGCTGCTTGCCACACGCATCTTGCGTTGGTAGTCATCACCTTGATATGTCACATTTCCTTCGTTATCTCGAAAGAAAGGCTGATTTTTCGGCTTAGTGCCTGCAAACGTGTAGTTACCCGACTCATCTTGAGAGTTGGCTAAATGCAGGAAGTTATTCGCCAGTTCTTGAATTTCACGCTTCTTAGCTAAACGGTCTTCCGGAGAAAGCGCACCGTTGATCATTTCCATCACGGTTCGTTTTGCTTCATCAGCAAAGCCTTCAGTGTTAGAAACCAATACTTCATGATGCTCAAGACGGTTTCTGACTAGAGTAATCGCATCGACATACTGTTTAAGCTGTTCTGACTGCTGACCAATGTTCTGTAAATAGTGCGTCGCTAATGGGTCATCACTTGGCGACTGTAACTTCTTACCCGAAGCAAGTTGTGCTTGGTTGTGATGCACCTTGTTCTCTTGACGGCGCAAGTCGTTTTGTACTGACTGATAATTATGGAAGCTAGAGATACGATTCAACATTTATACCTTCCTATCTCAGAGCCAAAATAGTGTTAAACGTATCGTTGGCTGCTTGCATGATACGTGAAGAAGCCATATACGCTTGCTGAAATTTCATCATGTTTGCCGCTTCTTCATCGAGGTTTACTCCCGAGATAGAAGCAATACGTTCTTGAGCCGACTGTTTTTCTAATGTCGCAATATCACTCAGGCGATTTGCCGTTGAAGACTTCAAGCCTGTATTAGTATTCAAGTTGTGGTAAAGGTCTAAAATCGTAGACTCACCATCATTCAACAGCTTTCCTGTTTGAAGATCTTGTAGCTTACGCAGGTTACCGTTGTCACCTTCTGATGGGACAAGGTTTGCCGTAAACTTATCATTTGCCACCGCACCGGGTGTGAGCTCAAACGTTGTACCGTTGATGGTCACTGGCCCTTGTGGCGGATACGGTTGAGGCTGCATTAAAATGTTACCCTTCGGATCCGTCACAGCAAACTGCTCACCTTTTGGTGAGACAATCACTTCAAACTCACGCAGTTGACCTGCTTCTAGGATTTTAAATCCCGCTGTACCCTTGGCAAACGTGGTCGATGCCTCATAACTTTGCGCAGCAATGTCTTTCGGGTCTTTGGTTTCCATATGAATCTGCGCAGCAAAATTACGCGTTGGACGCAGTAACAGTTTCTCTCCTAGTTCAGGAGGGTTACGTACTTCCACTCGCATGCCATCAAGATAAAAAGCACTACCGCTAGAGTCGGTCGCCATCTTAACGGTCTCACCGTTCGGCTTAGTCACGACATAATCACTGCCATCGTATTTCAGTCCATACTCACCGCCTTTTAAGGCAGAAGTATCATCAATGTATACCGCAACATCGGCTTTCGATTGCCCGCTAGCCGTGACACGAGATTTTGCCACCAGCTCTGAGTTCACGTCGGTAAACAAGTCCTTACCTACGTTGCCGTTAAGATCCAAACCTTGTTCTTGAAGACTATTGACCTCATATGAAAACGCGGTCGCCAAACGACCAAGCTCATCCATGATTGCTGGGATATGTTCGTCACGCATGTCTAGCATGGCGCCGATTTTTCCGTCGATATCACTGCTGGTGATCGGTTTTAAAGACTTACCTTCAACAATCGCTAGGCGGCGCTGATGTGCATCGGGTAAGCCATCAACCATCTTCAGCTGACTCGCTTCACTACCAGAGACCAAGGTATGGCCATTACCAATATGGACATTAAACCCTTCGGCATTTGAGCGTGGTGTCACCGTAACTTTGGTGTAACCAGAAAGCTCATTAATCAACTTTTCATGCTGATCTCGTAGGTCATTATGAGGCCCAGGAGTTCGCATCATTAAACGCTGAACATCACGGATCTCGTACGCAAGTTGGTTAACTCGCTCGATACCCATATCTAATTTTTTATTCGTAGAATCAGACTGTTGACGAACTGTTTCATGAAATTCATTCAAGGTTTTAGTTACAAGCCCTGCTTTCTCTAACACGACCTTACGCGCACCCACATCATTTGGGGTATCGGCGAGAGTCTTAACGGAATCAAACCATTCGTTGAGGTTTTCTGGAATCTTCTTTGAAGCGACCGACGACAACATGCTCGACAGCATATCGAGGTTGGCTTCGGTATCGCCTTTGTTGGCGGCATTGGTTGTCGATAAGTTAAGTTCTTTGACGGCAAACTGATCCCAAGAGCGGCGAACATTTTCCACATGTACCCCCATACCGTAGGATTGCCCACCGTACTGGCGCGGGTCATTCACACCTTGAATCACAGACTGGCGGCTATAGCCCTCTGTGTTAGCGTTAGAAATGTTATGACCTGTGGTGTTGAGCTGTCTCTGAGCCGTAAGAACACTTTGTGCCCCTACATTCAGAAGATCCGACGCCATAATGCCCCCAAAAAACTTAACAAAACCAGAATGAACTGATTAACTACAACCGTATATTACTAAGATAAATGCAATATACGTGCCAACAAAAACAATAGGAAATTAAAAGACGATAATTTATTGAAGTGTAAGGAGATAACTATGGATTACGCGTAAGAACTGAAGGGGCGGAGAAGAAAAGAGCCTGCCAGTAGCAAGCTCTCTATGTTGATTTATGACGCTAGTTCATCTCATCAATCTTGGCTTTAACTCGTAAAACCTTGTCTGCATAGTTAGGGTCAGTTGCGTAACCAGCCTGATGAATACCTTTGATGAAATTCTCTGAATTGCCTTGATGCTGTAGCGCCGTTTCGTATCTTGGATTTTCGTTCAAGAACTTCACGTAATCATTAAAGCTATCTTCGAAATTAGAGTAAGAACGGAAGGAAGCTGACTCTTTAACGGCGGTTTTGCCATGGAACTCAAGAGTTTGAGTCGCGACCTTATCGCCCTTCCAACTTCTATCTGCTTTGATGTTAAATAAGTTATTGCTGTTGCCCAAAGAGTTCTTAACCATTTTAGAACCCCAACCCGTTTCAAGGGCAGCTTGTGCCAATAGAAGAGACGAGTCCACACCAAGCGCACTTGCCGCTTTTTCCGCGTAAGGCTTCATTGAGGTCACAAACGATTCTGGAGAATCAAAGGATACTGGCTGTTTTGCTGCTTGCGCAGGTTGAACGTCTGACGCTCGCTCTTCCGAACGGCCTGAATATTGCGGTCTTTGCAATGAAGCATCAAAGCCTTCACTGCGAACCTTCTCTTCAGACGTATCGCTTGCTTGGCCAGCGCTTAGTTGAGCCACGATCATATCTGCAAGACCTAATGAACCTGAAGCGCTTAACTCACTCGCCATTTGGTCATCTTGCATCTGACGATAGAACTGCTCGTTCTGGCTGTTCAACATATCCGACTTAAAGCTCGAGTTAGCATCGCGCATTGACTTAAACAACATCGAGGTGAAAATCGATTCAAACTGTTTTGCCGCCGCGGTTAATGCTTCTTTCTCGCTACCTTCTTCACCGTTTACCGCTTGTTGACGAAGGCGGTCTAGGCTACCGATATCGTGAATAAAGCCGATGTCATTGTTATTTTTAATCATGCTTTACCCCTTCTTAGATAATGATCAATTGGCCTTCAATTGCACCCGCTTGTTTCAGTGCTTGAAGGATTGCCATTAAATCAGAAGGTGCAGCGCCCACTTCATTGACTGCGCGTACCAAATCGTCCAGCGTTAGGCCAGGTTCAAATTTGAACATCTTACCATCGCCTTCCGTGATTTCGATATCAGAATCAGGGACCACTGCCGTTTGGCCACCAGAGAATGCATTCGGTTGGCTTACGTTTAGATTTTCTTTAATTGCAACCGTCATACCACCGTGGGTGACCGCCGCCGCTTTTAGGCGAACGTGCTTACCAACCACAATCGTACCTGTACGAGAGTTGACGATGATTTTTGCAGAGCCTTCAGCAGGGTCGAACTCGATGTTTTCGATAGCCGACAAGAATGCTACACGCTGGCTGATTTCACGCGGTGCACGAACTTTTACTGAAGTTGCGTCTACCGCTGAAGCCATTTGTGGGCCTAGGAAATTATTAACCGCATCAGCCATACGCTGAGCCGTTGTGAAATCTGATTGGATTAGGTTGAAGGTGATGTAGTCACCACGACCGAATGGCGTTGGGATCTCTTGTTCAACCGTCGCACCGCTAGAGATGATACCAACGTTAGGGTTGTTACCGACAATCTTAGAACCGTCGTTACCTTGTGCACTAAAGCCACTTACCACCAAGTTACCCTGCGCGACCGCATACACTTGACCGTCTAGACCTTTCAAGAAGGTCTGTAGCAAGGTACCACCACGAAGGCTTTTTGCTGAACCGATAGAAGAAACGGTTACGTCAACTTCTTGGCCTTGCTTAGAGAATGCTGGCAGTTCAGCAGTCACAATAACAGCCGCGACGTTTTTGGTTTTTGGCTTAGTGCCGGGCGGCAATTGGATGCCAAAATTTTGCAGCATTGCGTTAAATGTTTGATCGGTAAAGGGAGTTGTCTCACCAGTACCCGGCAAGCCCGTGACCAAACCATAACCGACAAGTTGGTTACTACGAACACCCGCCACTTTTGCCACGTCTTTGATTCGCGCAGCATGGGCACTGGTGGCAAGAAATAGCATGCCGAATAGTACGAGTGTCAGTTTTTTCATTGAGTAACCTGTCTGTATTGCTTTAATTTATAATAGCTTAGCTAAATGTGGCTCAGTGATAGAGGCTGTCAGTATGTCGTCGTCCTATCAAGCTCTACAGAGATACATTAAAGAATCGTGCCAAGAATCCAGGCTCTTGCATATCTTTCTGTACGCCAGTCCCTGAGTACTGAATTCGTGCGTTAGAAACACGGTTTGAAGCAATGGTATTTTCGAAGTCAATATCGTCTGGACGGATGGTACCGCTTAGGCGGATGTACTCATCGCCGGTGTTCAGTGTCATCCACTTCTCACCACGAACCACTAGGTTGCCATTAGCTAATACTTCGATGACTTCAACGGTAATGTAGCCGCTGATGCTGTTACTTTGGTTGGCTGACGCATCACCAGCAAAAGTATTGGTGTTACTCAGATCATAAGAGAAGTTGTACTTGTCGATCGTCAGATCTTGACCACCAACAGCCAGCGGCTCCATTGATGCATCATTCGACTTAGACATGTCTGCGTTGGCTTTTTTGGTCGCTCGAGTATTCTCATCTAGCGCTACAGTGATGATGTCACCAATACCACGAGGCTTTGAGTCGTCATACATACTGCCAATGTGGTTCACATTAAACAGTGAGCCCGTTGCCGCTGCATAATGCTCTGGCTTCTGCTTGGGGTTGATTGGCGCCCATGCAGGGTCACCAGCAATTGGATCGGTTCGCCCACGAAGCGTGTCGATAATTCCTGAACTTTCTTCTGCCGACTTATCGCCTTCAACCGCATCAACCACTGTGGTCGCGTTCTCTTGTGCTGGCGTCTCAATTGGATCCAGTACTGTACAACCAGTCATCGAAGCTAACAGGGCTAAACAAAAAATACGTTTCATGGCGATATACTCTCAGCAGGCAGTGGTAAATGGGTCAATTAGCAAAAACAGATAGATTAATTAAAAAAGTAAACGGCGAATAAACCAATTACAGCTGTTGGTTAACAAAGCTCATCATCTTGTCTACTGACGAGATAACTTTCGAATTCATTTCGTATACACGCTGAGCTTCAATCATGTTTACCAGCTCTTCGGTTACGTTTACGTTCGATGTTTCTAGCATCGATTGGCGGATGTTACCCAGGCCATCAAAACCCGGTACACCCTCTTGTGGGTCGCCACTCGCGCCAGTTGGCAAATAAAGGTTTTGACCTACTGGCTCTAGACCACCTGGGTTTACAAAGTCAGTAATGGTAATTTGACCAACCACGACGTTGTTTTGCTCGCCACGTAGACGAACCGATACTTCACCGTCGTTACCAACCGTTACCGAGATCGCGTCTTCAGGAATCACAATTTCTGGTTGTAGAGGATAACCTTGGCCCGACGTTACGATCGCGCCTTCACCGTTCAGTGTGAACTGACCATTGCGGCTGTAACCTGTTTCACCGTCTGGCATTTCAACTTGGAAGAAACCGTCGCCTTCAATCATCATGTCTAGGCTGTTAGATGTCGTTTGTGCGTTACCGTGAGTGTGCACTTTTTGAGTCGCGACGACCTTAGAACCGGCACCCAGCATCAAACCACTTGGCAGCTCAGTATTCTGAGACGATTGACCACCCGGTTGATTAATATTCTGGTAGAACAGATCTTCAAATACCGCGCGGCTCTTTTTAAAACCAATGGTCGAGGCGTTGGCAAGGTTGTTCGAAATCGTTGAGATATTGGTTTGTTGGGCGTCTAAACCCGTTTTACTTACCCATAATGCTGGATGCATAGCAATGTCCTTTAAATTCTATTAGCTCATACGAAGCAGTGAATCAGACGACTTGTCCATTTCCTCTGCTGTGCTCATCATTTTGACCTGCATTTCAAACTGACGTTGTAAGTCAATTAGGCTGGTCATTTCACCTACGGCATTTACGTTACTGCCTTCGATAGCACCTTTTAGCAACGTTACCGCTGCATCTGCTTCGTATGCCTGATCTGGGTTTTTCGAACGGAATAGACCATTCGTGTCTTTAAACAAACTTTGGTTGTCTGGACGTACAAGCTTAATACGATCAACCACGGCCAATTCTTCAGCTGGAGCGCCTTGAGGAATCACCGAAATCGTACCGTCTGTACCAATTTCTACTTTGCTGATTGGGATTGGCAGCGTGATTGGTGCATCGTTTTCACCAAGCACTAAGTGACCGCTTGCGTTGGTTAGTAAACCGTTTTGGTCAACCCTTAGGTTACCGTTACGTGTTAAACCTTCACGGCCAGTATTGTCCATCACTGAAATCCAACCATCACCTTGAATGGTAACGTCTAGATCTCGGCCAGTAGTAACCACACTACCCTGAGCGAAATTATGACCCGGACGCTCTGTCATGCTGAAAACACGAGTAGGCATGCCTTCGCCATACGCTTGCATTGAACGTGCCTGTGCTAAATCAGCACGGAAACCCGTTGTACTTACGTTGGCAAGGTTGTTTGCACGTAGCTGCAAAGCTTGCATATTTTGCTTAGCGCCACTCATGGCAAGAAACAGTGCGCGATCCATAATTTTGCTCCAAAAATCATCTTCTGGGGCTAATAAAGCAAACACTGTGCCAATATTTTTAACTGTTATTTATCAATAATTTAAATAGAAAACGAACAAGAAGGGTGATCATCAAAGGATCATTGAGGAAGAATTGTTGCCAGTGGCATTACCGGGCGGCAATAGGGGCGGCAAATAAAAAGACAAACAACAATACCCAATTCAATAACATTGAATTGGGTATTCGCAGATGATTCAAACGCTTTAAACGATTAACGAATCTGAAGAATATTCTGTTGTAGCTGGTTGTGTACTTCTAGAGAACGCGAGTTCGCCTGGAAGTTACGTTGAGCAGAAATCAAATCAACCAGTTCTTGAGTCATATCGATGTTCGACTGCTCTAGCGAGCCGTTGTTGATGCTACCAAATGAACCTTTGTTCGATTCACCCCAGATCTTGTCACCAGAGTCGTTGGTAGAATCCCATTGAGTACCGCCTTTCTTATCCAGACCTTGCTCATTGGGTACACGAACCAAGCCTACACGGCCAAGCATCACGTTTTCACCATTTGAATAAGTACCTAGAACACTGCCGTACTCATCGAAATCGATTTTTGTTAAGAAACCTGTTGTCGCGCCATCTTCATCAAACTTAGTCAATTCAAACGGAGCGGCAAACTGAGTTGAAGAATCTAAACCAAACTTAAGCACTTGAGTTGGATCAGCACCGTTCAAGTCAATAGGGTTCGCACCAGCACCCAGTGGTTCCGAGTTAATCGGCTGACCATTGTTTAGGCTTGCTAACGTACCGTCATTGTTGAACTTCATTGTGTGACCAACATGACCTTGTGCATTCGTCGCATCACCACCAGTAATGTTGACCGGCTTTTCACCGTTCTCATCTGACATGGTGTAGTACGTTTGCCAAGTGTTTGGTTGAGTCTGATCTTTGAGGTAGTAAGTCGTTAACTTGTAAGACTGACCCATAGAAT
This sequence comes from Vibrio sp. 10N.286.49.E11, assembly GCF_041469505.1. Lineage (NCBI taxonomy): Bacteria > Pseudomonadati > Pseudomonadota > Gammaproteobacteria > Vibrionales > Vibrionaceae > Vibrio > Vibrio sp. 10N.286.49.E11. The sequence continues at coordinate 27,967 of NZ_JBFRKQ010000085.1, read as the reverse complement.
CGTATACCGTCGAAGACGTTGCACGGTTATAAGTATCAGCATCTTTGAAGTTAAATGCAGCCGGGTCTTTAAGATCACCGTTTGCAGGAAGGTTAACCCCTACTTCAATGTTTTCTGTCTGTTTTGGTTTACCAAACTCAGCAGGAATGTCGAGAGGCTTTGGCGCATAAGAAAGAACTTCCCCCGAGTTTGGATCAACATCGTAACCTAAAAGAAACTCATCATTAGCGGTAACCATGTAGTTGTCTTTGTTTAGGTGAAATGCACCATTACGCGTTAATTCGTTAATCTCTGGCACCATGCGGTCTTTAGATACTGCAAAGAAACCTGTACCACTTACACGTAAGTCCATTGGGTTGTTCGTATAAATACTTGAACCTTCGTGGAACTGTTGCGCCACTTGGCTAGCTTGCGCACCGCCACCTGCCGTCGTTTTTGCGTTAGTGAACAACGAGCTTGAGTAAACATCACCAAACTCGGCACGAGACTCTTTAAAGCCAAATGTGTTCGCGTTCGCAATGTTGTTACTGGTTGTATTCAGGTCTAATTGTGCAGCGGATAGGCCGCTTAAAGCTACATATGACATTCCATTATTCTCCTAATCTATCTAGCTAGCATAGTCACTCAATAAAGAGCTACGCTTTACCAACTTCTAGTACTTCAGCAAGTCGTACTGGCGATGTAAAACCAGCCAGATTGAGTAGTACGTTGCCATCGCCCTTACCAAGAAGCACACTGTTCACGTTCGCATAACTGGAAACTTGGAACTCTGTGTTCTCGCCATCCAGCAAACCCGACGCTTTCACGTTGTATTTACCGGCCGGCAATGGGTTACCGTCTTCGTCTTTTCCGTCCCATTCAACACGTGTATCACCAGATGGTTTAGAGCCGATATCAAATGTGCGAACCAATTGGCCAACTTCGTTCTCAACACGGACCATTACATTGTCCATTGCCTGAGGAAGCTTAACCATTGCCGCCATACCGCCATCACCGGGTTTTACACCTGCCGCACCAGGAACCAATACATCACGCCCAACTAAAGAGGAGGCCTGAAGAGCTTGGTTAGAGGTCATTGATGAATTCAAGCTTTCAAACTGTGTATTCATTTTGCCAATGCCATCTACGGTCGCAAATGAAGCCATTTGCGCAATCATCTGGTCATTGCTAACCGGCTTGAAAGGGTCTTGTTGTGCTAGTTGCTTAGTCAACAAAGATAAGAAGTCTTCTTGTTTAAGATCCTGCTTACCTGTTGTTTCGTCGGGCTTTTTAGCGCCATCTTGAAGACTCTTCAGCTGGTCAACATAGGACAAGCCGCTTTGACCAACATTGTTGTTGATTCCAGCCATGTGCTACCTCCTTATCCTTATTGACCCATCTGCAGCGTACGCAGCAGCATTTGTTTACTCGAGTCAGCAACCTGTACGTTTGTTTGGTACGCACGTGATGCCGAAATCATGTTTGCCATTTCTTCCATAACGTTGACATTAGGCTTGTAGATATAGCCTTCGTTGTTCGCTAATGGGTGATCCGGGTTGTACTCCGCGCTTAGCGGCTTATCGCTTTCCACAATACCTAATACTTTCACAGGCACAGTGTGACCACTGTTGCGTGCTTTATTTAACTCAGCGCCGAACACTGCGTGACGAGCCTTGTAAGTTTCTTCAGCAGAACTACTTACACTGTCCGCGTTCGCAAGGTTGCTCGAGGTCGTATTTAGACGAACAGATTCAGCACTCATCGCAGAACCAGTCACATTGAATACATTGAATAAACTCATCTAATTATTCCCCTTTAATCGCTTTAGTTAAATTCTTGAACTTACTTCCTAAGAAGTCGAGAGAGGCTTGATGCCTAATTTGGTTTTGCATGAAAAGGTTTCTTTCCAAATCCAAATCAACCGTGTTGCCATCTCCTGTATCAGGTTGGGTAGGAATGCGATACTTCGTTTCCCCGTTCACCGTTGTTGAGGCAGAAATGTGCCGACCATCTGTACGGCTAAGACCAATGCTTGCCCCAGAACTTGCCGCTTGCAGTGATTTCTTAAAGTCTAATCCCTTTGCTTTATACCCAGGCGTGTTTGCTTGCGCGATATTGGTGGAAAGCACCTCAGCGTTACGCTCACGTACACCAACTGTGTGCTGGTGAATGCCCAAAGCATTGTCAAAAGAAATAGCCATGTAAACCTCAACTCAAGAACTGACTGTTATGAAATAACCAAAGCAATATATATACCAACTTTTGAAACAAGGCGGTCTATCAATGCTTTTACAGGTTACTCGTGGGTAAACTTGCAATAAACAAGCCAAAAAATAGAGTAAATTGGAATGTCACTCTGACTTAAAGATATAGCTTAAGCAGGAAAAAGAAAACCCAGCACTTGGCTGGGTTTTAAATTTAGACGGTAACCTTACACCTAATATCGGTGCCGCTCGTTACTTTAATTTGTAGATGATGCCTGGATTACAGCGAACCATTTCAAAACGATCGGTTAAGCCTGTTAACGATTCAGACGCGCCCAATAGTAAGTACCCACCAGGGTTCAGGCTATTTGCCATCTGGTTAAGTACCTTTGACTTCATATCAGGCGAGAAGTAAATCAGCACGTTACGACAGAAAATAATGTCGAACTTGCCTAACAATGCATAGCTGTCCATCAGGTTCTGAGGGCGGAAGTTCACCATGCGCTTGACGTTATCTTTCACTTTCATACGGCCATCGCCCGCATCTTCAAAGAAAGTACGACGGCGCTCTGGAGAAAGTCCACGTCCCAATGCAAGGTTGTCGTAAGCGCCAGTGCGGCACATATCCAACATACTTGCTGAGATGTCAGTTGCGGTAATCGATACATTTGGCAGCATACCTGGCTTACGAGCTTGAGTTTCAAGAATCGTCATTGCCATTGAGTATGCTTCTTGGCCTGAAGAGCTTGCCGCAGACCAAATCTTAATAGGACGTTTATTTGCCGCTATTTCCGGTAGAAGCTTATCCGCAAGCACAGCAAACGGGTAAGTATCACGGAACCAAAGTGTCTCGTTCGTCGTCATGGCATCGACAGCAGCCACACGCAGCTCACGGTTTCGACCTGTTACTACATCTCTCAACAAATCAGACAAAGAAGCTAACTTAAACTTCGTTACTAATGGGCTTAGACGACTGCGCACTAAATACTGCTTGCTGTCACCTAATACAATGCCACATTGAGATTCTAAGAAACGGCTGAAATCGCGATACTCTTGATCACTTATTGTTATAGCAGTCATTAATGTCTCTTTTAGTTAGTTAACGCAGCTTTTACAGCTGCACCAAGCTCATCTGGGTTGAATTTAGCGATGAAGGAGTTAGCTCCAACACGCTCAACCATGGCTTGGTTAAATACACCACTCAACGATGAGTGTAAAATTACGTATAAATCTTTAAGTTCGGCGTGACGACGAATCTCAGCAGTCAGCGTGTATCCATCCATTTCTGGCATTTCGATATCAGAAATCACCAATGAAATCTGATCGTAAATACTGCCTTCTGATGACATCTGTATCAGCTTCTCGTAGGCTTCTTTACCATCCTTCACCGAGATAACTTCAAAACCAATCGACTCAATAGCACGTTGAACCTGCTTACGAGCAACGGTCGAGTCATCAGCAATCAAGATGCGGCGAACCAGTTCTTTCTCTTGTTCTACTTTCGCAATATCTTCAGCAATCTTGCTGTCCATTGTTTCATCAACAGGAGAAATTTCTGCAAGGATCTTCTCAACATCAAGAATTTCTACCAATTCATTATCAATGTTGGTTACCGCTGTCAGGTAGTTAGCTCTACCTGCGCCATCTGGCGGCGGAAGAATCGATTCCCAGTGCATGTTAATAATGCGCTCAACTGAACTTACCAAGAAACCTTGAATGGTTCGGTTAAACTCAGAGATAACCACAAAACACTTTTCAATATCCGTTGTAGGACGGCCACCAATCGCTAAGCTCAAGTCGATCACAGAGATCGTTTGGCCACGAATGTGTGCTACACCTTTAACCAGTGGGTTCAAGTTTGGCATCTTTGTCAGCTTAGGGCATTGCAGCACTTCTTTTACTTTAAAGACATTAATGCCGTAACGCTGACGCCCCATTAGGCGAAAGGTTAGTAATTCTAATCGGTTTTGACCGACGAGTTGCGTACGCTGATTCACCGAATCAAGAATACCCGTCATGAGCTCATCTCCATATCAAACTTTTTTGTATAAAAAGTGTTAGTCTACTGCAGGCTACGAACCACCAGAGAAACGGAATGACGTATTATAAAACAAATTTGCCACCTCTTTCCATAGCAATGTGTAGAGCTACTTTTAAAACTGTCGCTAAGTTTATCGGCATTTTATCAATATTGTTTAGTTTTTTTGTACAAGCTGCGACCCCAGAACAAATTGAGATGATTCAGTCTGCAGCGGAGCAACATATCCTTGATACAGTTGAGCAGCCACAAGGTGGCGAACTCTTTGTTAATTCAGCAAATGTTGACTCAAGAATCAAAGCGACAGACTGCCCAGTGCCTTTAGAGACCAGCGCTTCAACGACCACCAATACCCGCAGCAGTATTACGGTTTTAGTGCAATGTGTTCCTGATGAGTGGCGAGTTTATGTACCGGTGCGCCTTTCGATGTCGGTGCCTCTTGTCACCACCACTCGCTCACTCGCGAGAGGCGAAATCGTCGGTCAATACGATGTCACCACCGCTATGATTTCTCTTAACAAGTTTCGTCGCCAAGGTTTCACAGCTCCACATCAGGTCATCGGCGCTAAGGTAAAAAAGAACCTAAGACCGGGCGATGTTGTAGAAAGAGGTGATATCTGTGTCGTGTGCCGAAACGAGAAGGTTATCATACAGGCAGTAAAAGGTGGCATGACCATTACCACCAAAGGAACTGCGCTTACCGATGGCTCTATGGGTGATCAAGTAAGAGTGAAAAATGATAAATCACAGCGTATAATTGAAGGGATTGTTACCAGCATGTCTGAAGTCACGGTTTACTTTTAACTCTTTACTTCTAAATTGACGGTATCGTTAGCGATTTCACCCTCAACTCTAACGCCAAATATAACGGCTGCGGTGTTTTGTCCCTTTTCGACTATTGAGCAAAAAATTGCTAAAGTATTCGAACCCTTGGTCGATATTGACTGTACAGGTTCCCATTTTTGAAGAAAAAGGCTTAACTATGGCAGGCATTGATAATATTCGTTCAGGGCAAACCCTAACGACCACTAACCGATCAGCAGTACGCTCTGATTCTAGTTCTGAGGCATCACGCTCTGATGTATCAACTAAATCACCAGCAAGCAAAGATGCGGTTTCACTGAGCCAACAAGGCAAAGCGATTGGTCAGCTCCACCAAGATATGGCAGCACAGCCAAGCTTTGATTCTGTGAAAGTAGCAGCGATCAAAGAAGCAATTGCGAATGGTTCATACACTGTCGATCCAGAGAAACTGGCTGACAACATGATCAAGTTCGAAGATGAATTAAAAGGCCTTTAAGAAAACACTAACTTTTGATTGAAGTTATTGTCTTAAAGTACACGAGGTTATGAATAGGTTTACGTTATGGCGGCACTAGCAGATTTAGTTAATTTTCAACTTCAAAATGCCAAAGCCTTATCTGAATTACTAAGTTCAGAGAAAACCGCTATTACGAGCCGACAATCAAACGATATTGAGCGAATCGCCAAAGAAAAAGTGGTCCTAGTTGAACAACTAAGATCAACCGATCAGCGAATCGCAGCCCATACCAATATCTCAGAACTGACAGAGAACCCTGAACTTGCTCAGTTAGTCACTAAGATCCAGTCCATAGTGCACGATTGCCAGCAAGCGAACCTTGTGAATGGCGAAGCCTTAAATCGAGCGCACCTTAGCTTCAAAAAACTCAGCAATATGATGCAGCAAAGTCACGGAAAAATTGGCATGACCTACAATGCCGGTGGTCAAACGCATACTATCTCTACGCTGGGAACCAACGTAAAAGCCTAGTTAAGTTAACTCTTCCTCTTCAGTAATACCCCTTGTTAACCGTTTATCTGTATCTCAGACTATTCCTGTCGTTATCTTTTATTAAAACACCTAATCAGCCTTTGAACGCCCTGACAAAATCGATAAACAAAAAAGCGGCAAGTATTTTCATACTTGCCGCTTTTACATTCATATTAGTTATTGGTTGCCGATACGCCATCTGGAAAACGAAAGCAGCCAATATCACTGAATATTCAATTCGAACACCGAAATTAGAACAGTGTTTGTTGTCTCTTCTCAGGTACTGCCTGAACTTCACCGTAGTTACGTAGCTGATCCATCTTGCGAATATCCAACTGAAGCTCTGTTACGTAGCTATCACCCACAGGGTAACTGCGCACCACTTCTGCGCCACGGATAACACCATCAACCGCACCTGACGTACGCTCTGTACCAAGCCGTTGATCTTCAAGTTCTGCTCGACCGCTTACTCGCATGCCGTAAACCTGTTCAGCAAGCTCACGATAAGCATCGATCTTAGAGGCTCTCATCGCGCGGATACGTCTCTCTTCGTCGTTACGACCTTTCTGCTCACTGATACTCGCATAGCCAACAGCCACTAAGAAATCATCAGGTCTCATGCTCTGCAATGGCTGACAGCCAACAAGCAATAAAGCGGCAACAACAAACATTAACTTCTTCATCTCGAACTCCTAAGGGCGAAGAATAACAGTATAAGGCTGACTGATCGTTGGATCGGAACGAATGATCACGCCATCTTGAGTTCGAATACTGTTGAGAGTATCTAGGTCACGGCCAATACGGTCTGCAGGTAAGAAGCCTTGTGCCGTCGCTACTACAATTCGAGTTTGCATGCCAACAACGCGAGCATTTACTAGTACACCGCCTTCTTGGCGAAGCATGGTGCCTGTCAGTACATACTGTACGTCTTGCTCTTGAGCTAAGTCTTTCCAATCGCGGCTTAACGCAAAGTCACCTTGATGAGTCACTTGAATAGAACCTGTTGTTTTGAAATCAACAACCTTGAAGCCACGACGCTGAAACTGATGAATGAAACCTTCTGATACCGAGTTTCCTAGCCAGTTCGTTGTGTCCATGTGTTGCAGGTCAACAAACGACGTAATCGCTATCGGAGTTCTTGCTGAGATACTCGTATTCGAAATGATCAGATCTTCGGTCATACTTTCCACGAAGAAATCCATGGTATGACGAGGGCTATCCATCAACATAAACTGACTGCCTGAATATTCAGACTTGCCGTTATAGATTGGCGAATAAGCGCATGAGGTCAACAACATGACACTCATTACTACGAGCCATTTTTTCATTCTCTTATCTCCAGATAGGTTTAGTGCTCCCTGTTCCAATATGTTCTCACCATTATTCTTTTCAATGGATTACAATGTTGGAACAGTCTTTGCTTTTCATTAATGGTTCAGATTAAGAAAAACGCACTTAAGTCAGCTTCAAGCTTATAGTTATTTGTTAAGCAATATTTATACCCAACTGGTAACGAATAGATGAAAAAAATAATTTCTTACTTATTTTCAATAAGTTCACTGATAACCATAAGCTTCAGTGCTCATGCCTCTTGGTATGAGGTTACCGGTACCGCAGCCATCGTATCGTCAGAGGAAACGGCAAGGGTCCATGCTCTGGAAGACGCGGTATATAAAGCGATCCAGTTCTCAGGAGCCGACATTGGTAGCATTGCCAACCTCACGCCCTACCTCGACGCAAACAAAAAAGAGTTTCAATTTACCAATCATGAAGTGCGCTACATCTTGGTAGAAAAAGAGAAAAAACGCAGTGGCAATATAATGATCACCGCAAGGATCGATATCTATCCTTCGGCAAATGCTTGCCATGAGAGCCAATATAAGAAGACATTTTTGGTCGGCAACATCGATGTGACTTCCCCACAGCAAGCTGTAATGGGCAGAATCTATAACATCGGTGATGATTTTGGTCATGTCGTAGATCGACAGCTGGCGCAAGAGTCTCGCAGCTTTGTTTCCGTTGGCACGACCAATTACGACATCGACAAACGTCGACCTGAAGTGATCAAGATGATCGCCCAAGACACTGGCGCACAATACATCATTGGTGGCGACATTACCGATTTAACCGCGACCATCGAGTCCAAACTGTTGAAAGACGACATCATCAATCGCCAGTTTGCGTTAGAGATGCAAGTCTTCGATGGTAAAACAGGACATCAGGTTTACAACCGTAGCTATCGTGAAGTGGCAAAGTGGCCATTTGCTAAGACCAGTGAAGTCGACACCCGCAGTGCTCGTTTCTGGGCATCAACCTACGGCAGTATGATGCTGCGTGTTAGCCGCAATATTATGTTGGACTTGGAATCTGAAGTGTCATGTAAGATCACGCTTCCAGAGGTGGCAGCGGTATTTGGTAACACGGTGACCATTGATTTAGGTCGAATGCATGGTGTTCAACAAGGTGACAAACTGCAACTGTGGCACACAGGTTCGTTTATCGACCAACGCGGCTTGCCACGTAATAAGGTATCTCAAAGCGATATCACACTGACCGTTTCTCGCGTTTATGAAAACGAAGCAGAACTGACGATCGACCAACCAAGCCTTGCTGGAAGCATTCAAATTGGTGATGTGATGCAGAAAATCATGTAGTTAGCGACACGCCCGCCTCACAGTTTCTAATAAAGCCTTAGCACTTTTGTTAAGGCTTTATTTTTTTTCATGGGTATTAGTTTCGGTTTTGCAGTATTTGGCGTAATCTTATTAATAACATAATCATCACTTAGCAAACTATGAGTCAGAATAATCTAATTGGTGCTACCGGTTACCGCTTTATCTCGAAAGGTAAAACCGCTTTTAAGATCCACATTCATACTCCCGAAGATACGGTGTTGCATCGGTCGGTCGGTTTTGTTCGTATGGGTGAAGACAAAGCACTGAAGAAAACCATTAAATTAAGAGATGAACTGGGCAGACAGCTATGGGGCAAATTTTGGCCCAAAGTCCTCAAAGAGCCCTACCTGATGACGCGCCTGCCTCATAGTCTAGAACCCAAAATTGTATTCAAACCAAATCCAACTCAGAGTGATCCTGAACACCGCGACGAATGCTACATCGCTAAGTGGCGTGTATTCTCAGAAAACGGCGACTACAAATACAAAACTAAGGTGTGCTCCATTAGAAAGCACGGCAGACTTGCCGCTTATAGCCAAACCAAAAGGGCGCTACTGGATGCCCACAAAGATGTGATTGATCTGCTTATATTTATGGGACGATTGAACAGCATCGACTTAAAATAGGCTTAAATCCGATTAAGCTGACCGCCCATATTTTTCAGATACAAAAACAGCCGCACATTGCGGCTGTTTTTAATTTATGACGATCCATCGTGGCAATTTAGAGTATTGCTACATACAAAATCGATTACCTAGTTTCGGCATATCTCAGCCAGTGTCGCCAATCGGCGCTTAGACTCTTTCACATAAGGGTTGGCTTGATCCCATGCGTAACCCGCCAGAATTGAGCACACCATCTGCTTAATCTTTGGATTTGGATCTTGATAGAAAATCACATCCTGCAAAGTACCTGAGTACCACCCCTCAACATACGTTCTAAAGGTGTTTACACCAACCATCAAAGGAGCGGCATAATCGCGTTCCCAATCTACCTTCTCACCGTTAAGTTGCTTTTCGACACACTCAACCGCAAACTGTGCCGACTTCATCGCAATCGTCACGCCTGACGAGAACACCGGGTCAAGGAACTCGCCGGCATTGCCAAGCAACGCGTACTTATCCGTCGCCAAATGTTTTACATTGGCAGAATAGCCACCAATTTCACCCCCAGGGTTTGGATACTCGGCGCTTGCCAGTATCTCAGCCAAGCCCGGCTCTTCCGCTGCCAGCTGTTTAATTGCAGCAATCTTGTCTTCTGGATAGGACTCAAAGAACTTAGGCTCTCCTACGACACCAAACGAAGAGACACCGTTACTAAACGGGATCAACCAATACCAAACATCAGGGTTGGTTGGATGCACAGAGATAAGAATTTTATTTCGGTCATATTCAAGATCGGTATCCACCTCTGCAATATGATCGTTAATGTGCGTAAAAATAGCTTTGCGTGGAGGGAGCGATGACGGCTCTGCCAAGTTAAGCATTTTTGGTAGCACTCGACCAAAACCACTGCCATCCAGAACGTATTGCGCTTCTATCTGATAACGCTCTCCACCCAGCACTTGTACATCTAAAATGGTGCTGTCGTCGGTGAAATTAATGCCCATTAACTCATGTTGGTAATCAATGCAGACACCCTGCGCCTCAGCCGTATCTGCCAAAACCTTATCAAAGGCACCTCGCTGAACCTGAAACGTAGTTCCAGGGCCAGAAGAGAACTTGTCTTCAAAATTAAACGCCGTATAAACGCCATTTTTGCGAAAGGCAGCGCCATCTTTGTATTGGAAGTTAGCGTTGATCACTGCGTCAGTCATCCCAGCCTGTTCAATCACTTCCATACAAGCTGGTAATAGGCTTTCACCAATAGAAAAGCGAGGGAATACGCTCTTTTCAATCACTCGAACATCGATGCCTTTTTTATGAAGTAAAGACGCAGCAATAGACCCTGATGGCCCAGCTCCGATGATCACCACTTGAGTTGATAGTTTTTTCATTATTTAAGCCATGTTTGTTATTTTTATTGCGCGCCAGCTTTCAATTCAAGAAGCGTGTGACCAAGACCGATATCGTCGGTGCGAGTTACCACTTCAAAGCCCGCTTCTTCAACGATCTCTAAGAAATCTTCACTGCGGTAAAAACGGCTGTTGCCATTTGCCAAGCAGGTAAAGTAGAGAGACGTCGCGTTTAAGCTATAAGAAGCCGCATCGTATTTCTGTGCATCCCAAAACAGTTCAAGGATATAGACAGTCGCGTCTTCTGACATATGAGAGCGAACGCGCTTTAATATGCTCAGAATCTCCATTGGCGAGAAACAATCAAGGAACTGACTCATCCACCAAACATCCGCGCCCGTTGGCAGAGTTTGCTGTTTATCGAGCATATTCGCTGGGAATGGCGTGACTCGCTCTTGATGACCATGCTTTGCCGCGTTTGCCATTGCCATTTCTAGCTGCTGTGGCAAATCAACAATCGTCACCTCAACGTCCGCATCATGGTTGCAGCATTGCATCGCCCACTTACCCGTGTTGCCGCCGATATCCACCAGCGACTTAGGTTTCTTGCTGAAGACTTTTTCAAGTAACACAGGGAACGAGCGATCCGAATAGAAGTGATCAAACTTGAACCAACTCTCTTTTGCTTTTTCTGGCAATTGAGACAAGCCTTGGTAAATGGTTTCCCAATCACCCAACTCTTTCAAGCCTGCAGGTGTGCCTTCTTCAATCGCTTCTGTTAGATGCATCATCGCGGCATAACAAACATCGGCTGTGAAATCCATGTTTGCGTTAGTCATACCATCATGCAGAAGGTAGAAACCAAGGTTAGCCATTTTGTAGTTAGGCTTTTCCCAAGTCACAATATGAGCACTTAACGCCATATCGAGCAGGACTTTCACGCCGTACTCAGAGACACCGGTCGATTCAGAGATAGACTCTGCTGGTAAACCCTCGTTGCCCGCGTCATCTAACGCTTTCAAAATGCCTAAATCACGAAGTGTACGAGCAGTATGAAAAACAATCGGAGCGAAAGACAATTTCTGCGCTTCTGTTTTTGCTTCTAATGCGTTGAATGGATCTAATTTATATTCCGACACGAAAAACCTAACTTTAAATAATAGAGAGTTACTCAGCTGCCATTTGCGCAAGCTTACGTTTAATATCAACGTTTAAGTTATTAACCCAACGGTTGTAATTACGGTGTATTTCACCATCGTCGTACTTCAAATTCTCTGATTCAACGTAAAGAATAGAGTAAAACTTATCACTATAAGGAATTTCAACCACAGCGTGGTGCGAACGAACATACAATTCAGCGCGGATCAAACCAGGCTTTATTTCTGAAACCAACCAGCCTCGATTTTCAGCAGATTCAGAAATAGCTGATTTAACCTGTTTACTTTGAAGATTCAGTGCAACTGGAGTATCCTCAACATTCATTACAGGTTGGGCGCGTCCACATCCTGCAAGAACGAATATGAATAACATTGAAACTGCTATTTTTAGTAATTTCATTTAAATTCCTTATCTGTGTTTATTTATAAGCGCGCATAGTATTTAGTTAGACTCAAAGCAAATCAATACTCTATGTCAAATCAATCCCAATTAATGTCGTTTAATATTGAGAAATGGTCTGCAAATTCGGCTGGTCTCAATTCTGTTGCCCAATGGCAAGCGTGGAGCACTAATTTAGATTGGCCACAAGATGGCTCAACTGAATTTAAAGCGATCCCACCGATGATGCGCCGCCGAATGAGTGTGCAAAGCAAACTTGCTGTCCAAACCGCGTTAACCCTATTAAAAGACACCTCGATTGATTATCTGGTCTTTGCTAGCCGACATGGTGAGTTGCATCGAACCGCCACTTTGATTCAGTCGATATTAGAAGGTGACGATGCCTCACCAATGGCGTTCTCGCAGTCGGTACATAATACCGCAGCTGGTCTAACCACCATTGCCGCCAAAGCACCGATTCCACTGACTTCAATAGCCGCAGGGCAAGATACTTTCCATAACGCTCTGATCGAAGCTTATCTTTACCTACATCAGTACCCGTCACATCGTGTACTCGTCATTGACTTCGACCAGCCTTTGCCTGAGCTTTACCAAGAATACGAAACACAAGACTATACGGATTATGCTCTGGGCTTAGTGCTCAGCGTTGGCAGTGAATATTCTATTACTAGAACAGTAGAAGCCAACCAAGCACCTTCCGTGTTACCACAAGGGCTACAAACGCTCCAACATATCTTATTGGGCGCAAATAAGTGGGCTATTGCTGGCAAGCACCAAACTTGGTCTTGGGTAAATAACACCGAGACAGGTCCACAATCATGAGCAAAATCGACCAATATTGGCGAGTATTCGCGACAGGGCTGTGCTTTACCATCTTTGGTCTAGGTGGCTTAGTATTGAGCTTCTTAATCTTACCGACTATCGCGCTAACCAATCCCAATACCATTAAAAGAGAGCTTAAAGCACAGCGATTAATCCGTTTCTCATTCAATGCGTTTTGCCAGATCATGAAGTTCACCGGAGCAATCGATTACCGAATTGATGGTGCAGAACTACTGCGTAACGACCGTAACTGCATTATCGTCGCCAACCACCCAAGTTTGATTGACTATGTGCTGATCGCCTCTCAACTTCCTCAATGTGATTGCCTCGTCAAAGCGGCCATTTGGGAAAACCCTTTTATGAAAAGGATTGTCAAAGCGGCAGGTTATATACCGAACCAAGCCCCTGACGATCTTTTAGAGCGCTGTGAAGAACGCTTCTCACGTGGCAATGTCATGCTGATTTTTCCCGAAGGAACTCGCACAACGCCAGGAATTGAACCATCCTTACAGCGTGGGGCGGCACAAATCGCGACTCGAACACAAACCGATTTACGCGTGATTCATATTACGGTTTCTCCGACATTCTTAACGAAAGAGAAAAAATGGTATCAAGTTCCTGCGTCGAAGCCCTTTTTTCATGTCGCGGTGAAAGGTAAAATAGAAGTCGAACCATTTATTGAAGGCTCAAATAATTTAACTTCGGCAGCAAGGCGCCTTAATCATCATCTTGCACAAACAATTTTCCCTTCCGAAGAAAACATTTAGCGTATCAATAACATAACAGGCGATATCGGCATTTCGAAAATACCTCATATAATGTAGAATCGCCCCCTTAAAGCAGCATTCAGATAAAGCATTAAGTAGGCCAAAGTGGAAACATTACACAACGAACTGAAACAACTGATCATCGACGCATTGAACCTTGAAGACATGAGCATTGATGAGATTGAAACGGAAGCTCCACTATTTGGTGATGGACTTGGACTAGACTCTATCGATGCCCTTGAGCTTGGCCTTGCTATCAAGAAAAAGTACAACATTGTTATCGATGCAGATGATTCAAACACTCGACAGCACTTTGCGTCAGTTGAAAATCTAGCGAACTACATCTCTTCTCAAACGAATAACTAGACAGATCTTTATGACACAAGCTAACCAACAAGAAGTATACAACCAGGTTAAAGATGCGCTTATTGAGCTGTTCGAGCTTGATGCTGAAGATATCACCCCTGAAGCTCATCTCTATCTTGATCTAGACCTAGACAGCATTGATGCCGTTGATTTGGTCGTTCACCTACAGAACGTCACAGGTAAGAAGATCAAACCTGAAGAGTTCAAAGCAGTGCGCACCGTTAATGACGTTGTCGAATCTGTGGTTGAACTATTGAAGGACGCCTAATGCGTCCTCTGCTGACTTTACTGTCGGCAATTATACTTTTCACTTATCCAATAGCGGTTTACTTTGGACTCAACAAGTTTGGCTTACAAACCGTTGGTATTGCCTTAGCCGCTATCTTTGCTGTACGCATTTTCACCGGCGGTCAGGCTAAAATCAAAGAGCTAAAACACCTAGCTTGGATCAGTGGAAGTGCCGGTATTGTTCTGCTGGCTTTAGGCTTAGCCTTTAAGCAACACGGCTGGCTAACCTATTATCCCGTTATCGTTAATGTTTGTATGCTGGTTGTATTCGCTTCGAGCCTATGGCAACCACAAACGATTATCGAACGTCTTGCTCGCCTTCAAGAGCCTGAACTTCCGCAAAGTGGCGTTGATTACACACGAAAAGTCACCAAAGTGTGGTGCTTGTTCTTTGTTATCAATGGCTCTATTGCCCTTTACACCTGCTTCCAACCGCTAGAAGTATGGACCCTATACAATGGCTTACTCAGCTATCTGTTTGCAGGGTTACTCTTTGCAGGAGAGTGGGTAGTAAGACAGCGCATTCGTCAGAGTTAAATTGTTATGACCCAAACCGTATCTTACACCTCGTTGTCTGAGCTTCTCAGCCAGGACAGAACCCCTGAATCTATTGTCTGCTTTGACGACAATAGCGAGATTACGTGGCAAACATTTAACGACGACTTATCTCAACTCGTACAATTTTTGTCTTTATCCCCTTTTCAACGAATCGCGATTTGTACCCAAGACAGCTACCTATTTACGGTGGCCTTTTTGGCATGTGCAGCAGCCAACAAACACATCATCTTACCGGGCAACTACCAGCCATGTGCGCTTGCTGAGTTAAGTAAGCAGTTTGATTGCCTGCTAGTTGATAACTCGATTGGCGAAGTTGAGGTGAGTGACGTTCGTAATATCCAAACCTTATTGGATTCAAACACTGAAGCACAAAAACCTCTAACCGAGAATCTTACGACCATTGATTTGGCAACAGTCCCATTAACTCTGTTCACTTCAGGTTCAAGTGGCACGCCAAAAGCGATAGATAAAACGTTAGAACACCTAGATATTGAAACGGCTCAGTTACACAAGAACTGGGATGCTTTACTCAAGGGAAACCGAATCCAAAGCACCGTTTCCCACCAACACATCTATGGCCTGCTGTTTAGAATCTTATGGCCGCTCTGTTCTGGTGTGCCATTTGCTCGAAACAACCTTGAGTACCCAGAACAAATTCTGTCTCATGCCAATAAAAACTGTGTACTGATCAGCAGCCCAGCGCTACTTAAACGATTAAAGCATGAGACCAACAAGGTACAACTTGCAGGAATCTT
Organism: Vibrio sp. 10N.286.49.E11; assembly: GCF_041469505.1. Taxonomy (NCBI): domain Bacteria; kingdom Pseudomonadati; phylum Pseudomonadota; class Gammaproteobacteria; order Vibrionales; family Vibrionaceae; genus Vibrio; species Vibrio sp. 10N.286.49.E11. Next base: position 12,212 of record NZ_JBFRKQ010000085.1, on the reverse strand, counting down.
CTCTTCGGGTGGTCCATTGCCTACCGAGTCGGCTCACCAGTCACGAGATCTGCTTGGTCATTTACCGATTGAAGTCTTTGGTAGCACAGAAACCGGTGGCATCGCATTTCGTCAGCAAGAGAGCGCTCAAACGCCTTGGCAGCTTTTTGCCTGTATTGAGGCTAGTCTCAACAGTGAGAATTGCATTAAGTTATTGTCGCCGTACATCGATAAGAATAACTGGTATCAAACCTCTGATGAGTGCGAGATGGTCTCGGAGAATCAATTCATATTGAAGGGCCGAACGGACCGAGTGATCAAGATAGAAGAAAAGCGAGTATCACTGGTTGAAGTGGAAAAGCGACTGGAGCAACTGCCTTGGATAAGTGAGTGCGTGGTTATTCCATTTGAGGAGCCTGAGCGATTAATATTAGCCTCTGTTTTGGTATTATCAGATGAAGGCCAAGCCGCTCTATCGACCATGAGCAAAGGTAAATTCTGGTTGATGCTGCGTACAGAACTCAGAAAGTGGTTAGAGCCAATCGCAATCCCGAGAAAATACCGTGTTGTCGATGAGATCCCCCTCAACAGCCAAGGTAAGCGATTAACATCTCACATAGAACAGCTAATAAAATCATAGAAACCGCTGATCGTATTTTACACTGAGATTATCTTTTTATATTTTTGTCAAAGAACCAATATTTGCCCAAGGATTCTAAGCACGCCCTATGGATAAAAGAAAACCAAACATCATTGCTGTAGACACGGTAGAAAATGAATCGACCCTGACACTTCATGTTAGCGGAGATATCACCGACTTTAATGGGCACTTCAAGAGCTTCCCTATTCTACCTGGCGTCACGCAAATTGATTGGGCACTTCACTACGCAGTCCAAGAGTTAGGCGTTCCTGGTTTCTTTAAAGGAATGGAAGTCATTAAGTTCCAAGAGCCTATCCTGCCTGACGCTACAATCCAGCTATCACTCAAATGGGATGCTGACAAAGACAAGCTGAGCTTTAGTTACACATCAAACAACGGTGAACAGACCCACTCTTCAGGCAAAATGAAGCTGGGAGAAAAAAGTGAATAGCGCTCCCGTCGAGGCTACTTCTCAACACCACACAAAAGAAAGCAGCTACAAGGCTTGCTTCCTTATCCCGTGCTTTAACCATGGCGCAACCATGCCGGCTGTGGTGTCGTCACTTCATCATTTTGAGTTACCGATCATCATCGTTGACGATGGCAGTGAACTCACAACAAAACAGTTTCTGTCTCCCCTAGCAGAGAATTCAAACGTAACCTTGGTGACGCTTGAACAGAACCAAGGTAAAGGCGGCGCAGTAAAAGCCGGAATCAAAAAAGCGCAGCAACTAGGCTTTAGCCACGCTATTCAGATAGATGCTGATGGGCAACACGACCTGGAAGCCTTGCCAACATTGATTGAGGCCTCACAAGCTAAGCCACAACGTCTGATATCAGGCCAGCCTATCTACGACGACAGCGTACCCAAAGCAAGGCTCTATGGGCGCTACGCGACACATATCTGGGTATGGATAGAAACCCTTTCTTTATCAATTAAAGACAGCATGTGTGGCTTTAGAGCGTATCCTATCAACCAAACTCAAACTGTGTTGAATAAGTACGATGTTGGTTCGAGAATGGACTTCGATATCGAGATTTTGGTTCGCCTGTATTGGGAAGGTTGCGACATAGACTTCGTTGAAACGCGCGTTATCTATCCTGAGAACGGCATCTCTCATTTCGATGCGTTGTGGGATAACGTCAAAATCAGTTGGATGCATACACGTCTATTCTTCAGCATGCTGCCAAGAGCACCAAAACTGATTGCTCGCCATTTCAAATCCGATTCAGCTGATAATAACCCAAATTTATCGACTGATTCAGAGCCGCAAGCTTCTGAACAACCACACTGGTCCCGCACTCAAGAACGCGGCACAGTATTAGGCATTAAGCTGTTATTAGCCATTTATACCTTGTTAGGTCGCGGTGTGTTCAACCTCATTCTGCGTGGTGTGATGCGTTACTACCACTTGACGGGCCAGCGTGCGCGAAACGCTTCCGAACAATATCTATTCCAATTAAAAGCCTATGCGGAACAGCAAAATATTGAGCTCCCCGGAGAACTAACCAGTTACAACCATCTGCTTTCATTTGGCCATACGATGCTCGACAAGCTCGCGGCATGGAAAGGTGATTTCTCGGCAGATAACCTGACTATTCATGGCCAAGACCAGTTCGAGAGCATGGTGGCAAATAAGCAAGGTGTGCTAATCCTTGGATCTCACCTTGGCAATATTGAGCTGTGCCGAGCTTTAGGTCGCAGACACTCGAACATCAAAATCAACGCCCTGGTTTTTACAGAACACGCCGAACGTTTTAATTCCGTGATGAAAGCGGTTAACCCGCAGTCTGATTTAAATCTGATTCAGGTGACATCGATGGGGCCTGATACCGCTATCTTGTTACAACAGAAACTAGAGCAAGGCGAATGGATCGTGATTGTTGGCGATCGAACTTCCACCAGCAAAGAGAGCCGCTCAGTATGGGCTGAGTTCTTAGGTAAGGAAGCTCCATTCCCTCAAGGTCCATTTATGTTAGCCTCGGTTCTCAAAGCACCCGTATTTTTGCTGTTTGGGTTACGTGACGACTCACAATCTAAGCCGCATTTTAATGTCTATTTCGAGCATTTTAGCAACAAGATCGAGCTACCAAGAAAGACTCGCGAACAATCTTTACAGCAAGTCGTGCAAAAATACGCAAATCGACTTCAGCACTACACACTGCAAGCACCGCTTCAGTGGTACAACTTTTTTAATTTTTGGACATTGAGCAAGCACCATGACGAAAAAGAATCCAAATAGCATCACCTTTGGTGCCGAGCGCCTCACGATTGAGGATGTTGTCGCTATCTCACAAGGCGCAAAAGCCTCGATGAACACAAGTGAAGCATTCACATCTAAGATCGACCGTGGTGTCGCTTTCTTAGAACGCCTATTGAAAGAAGAAGGTGTGATTTACGGTGTAACGACGGGTTACGGTGACTCATGTACGGTTGCGATTCCGCCAAACCTAGTTGACGAGCTACCACTGCATTTAACACGTTTTCACGGCTGTGGTTTAGGTGAAATATTGTCTCACGAACAAGCTCGTGCAGTCCTTGCAACTCGTCTTTGTTCGTTATCACAAGGTGTCTCTGGTGTGACTCACGATCTACTCAACCAGATCGTTACCCTAATCAACCAAGACATCTCACCACGCATTCCTCAAGAAGGATCGGTGGGTGCCAGTGGCGACTTAACACCTCTGTCTTACTTAGCCGCAGCACTGATTGGTGAGCGTGATGTAATCTACAAAGGTGAAGTGCGCCCAACCAGTGACGTCTACAAAGAGTTAGGAATTAGCCCTATCAAACTTAAGCCAAAAGAAGGCTTGGCGTTAATGAATGGTACGTCTGTAATGACGGCATTAGCTTGTATCGCTTACAAGCGTGCGGAATATCTAGCTCAGCTATCAACTAAGATCACCGCTATGGTATCAGTCGGTATGCACGGCAATGACTTCCATTTCGATGAAGCGCTGTTTGCAGTCAAACCTCATCCTGGTCAACAACAAGTTGCTGCATGGCTGCGTGATGATCTGCAAGCGGATCGCCCGCCACGTAACAGTGATCGCCTCCAAGATCGTTACTCTCTGCGCTGTGCTCCACATGTTATCGGCGTGGTTCAAGACTCTCTGCCTTGGCTACGCCAAATGATCGAGAACGAGCTAAACAGTGCCAACGACAACCCAATTATCGATGGTGATAATGAGCGCGTACTGCACGGTGGACACTTCTACGGTGGACACATTGCAATGGCGATGGATACGTTAAAAACTGCAGTTGCGAACCTTGCTGATCTGCTTGACCGTCAAATGGCTCAGCTGATGGACTACAAGTTCAACAACGGTTTGCCATTCAACCTAACGGGTGCTGAAGGCGAACGTAAGCCAATCAACCACGGCTTTAAAGCAGTACAGATTGGCGTTTCAGCTTGGACAGCAGAAGCATTGAAACACACCATGCCAGCAAGCGTATTCTCTCGCTCAACTGAGTGTCACAACCAAGATAAAGTGAGTATGGGCACCATCGCAGCTCGTGACTGTTTACGCGTTCTAGAGCTAACCGAACAAGTGGCAGCAGCGTCACTACTGGCGGGGACACAAGCACTCGAACTTCGTAAGCGCCACAATGAGCTTGATGAGCACCACATGAGTGAGAACCTCAAGCACATTCGCGACGAAGTGCTTAAGGAGTTTGAATTTATCGTAGAAGATCGACCACTTGAAGGCGATCTACGCCACTTCATTGCTCGTATTCAAAGTCAGCACTGGTCACTTTACTCATAAAGTAGCCAACCCTTTACGCAATATTGTTGAGAGCGATTTATGTCTGAAATCCTTCACCCATTACAATCTGAGGTGACGCTTATCACCTCATTCCAAGATGCCGACCCAATGGGCGTGATCTATCACGGCAACTACTTCCGATTCTTTGAAGAAGTTAGGCGCATCATGATGGATAAGATTGAGTACAACTACCATGAGATGAAGGATTCTGGCTACATGTGGCCTATCATCGATACCCGCGTGAAATACATTAAGGCGATACCGTTTAATCACAAGATTAAGGTAACGGCGAAACTCACCGAGTGGGAAAATCGCCTGCGCGTCGATTATGAAATTCATGATGCTCTAACCGGTGCTCGAATGACACGTGCTCACACCATGCAGGTTGCCGTCACCATCGAAGAACAAGAGATGTGCTTTGCCTCACCCAAAGTGTTTACTGACAAAGTCGAACACTGGCACCAATTTGGTTGCTTACCTCTAGCAACTGAACATCAAACACAAACCTCTAACCCACAGCAGGTGAACCATGAATCTGTTTAAACGCAGTCGCAAATACATCAATATCGCGCTAATTGGACTTACTGCGATGATGGCAAGCGGCCTTGTAAGCGCCAAAGAAAACTCTGCTGCTGTCAATTCTATTTCAGAGCTGCAGACGGTGCTCAGCGAAAATAGTATTGTGCGTGGTGAGTTCACTCAAACACGCAATATGGAGATGTTCGCCCAGCCTTTAACGTCACAAGGTACATTTCTGTTAGACAAATCAAGTGGCTTACTCTGGACACAAACCACTCCGTTTCCCGTGAACTTAGTGCTCACCGATAACAAACTGAGCCAAAGGTTTGCCGATCAACCCGCAAAAATCATCACCGACGAAGAAAATCCAATGGCGTTTTATTTCAGCCATATCTTCTTGTCAGTGTTTCATGGGGACACGCAAAAACTTCAGGAACAGTTCGCACTCAATTTTGAGCCCGCAACTAACACCAGCTCTGATGAAAATGTACAAGCATGGACACTGACTCTAAAGCCCAAAAATGCACCGATGAATGCGGTGTTTGAGGCTATCACGCTGCAAGGCAACAGCGATATTGAACGTATTGAGTTGAAAGAGATTCGTGGAGATAGCACAGTGATCGAATTCAGTCAGTTAAGCCATCTACCGGAAGTATTATCAGATGCTGAAGCGAAACAATTCCAACTCTAGTCTTGCCCTTGTTTGGCTTGTTGTTGTAATGCTGTTTAGCGGGTTGTTGACCAAACAATTCGCTTTTTCTTCGTCGGTACCGATTGAAAGCAACATTCTAAAGTTACTGCCCGAAAACCAGCAAGACCCAATGGTAGAGCAAGCCTTTCAGCAGATATCCAGCTCGATGAGCGAGCAAGTGGTATTTATCATAAGCGCTCCCGATATCGAACAAACCATGGTTGCGACCGACGCTTTTGAAAAAGCTCTCAACCAAAGAACTTTTTCAAGTCAGCCAACTCTGTTTAAGCAAGTTCAAGGTAAAATCAACGCCAGCACTCAAAGCCAGTGGAGCGATTTCTATTTTCGTCACCGATCTCAACTGCTGACCCAACAACAAAAAGAGACGCTGACACACTCGCCTGATTCGCGAGCTCAATATGTCATTCAGTCTCTGTACAATCCATTCTCAGGCGTCACTGCAGCAGAGTTATCTCTCGACCCATTCTTGTTATTTCGCGACTACATCAGTGCTATTGGCGTCCAATCAAGTAACTTTGTTCTGAAAGAGGGCTATCTCACGGCCCAGTCGAATGAGCAAACTCATATTTTAGTCACGGCTACTCTGGCGGACTCACCTTATAGCTTGGCGATTCAAGAACAACTTCCAGATCTTGATTCAATTGAGCGCGAGGTCGAAAAACAATTTGGCGTCAAGGTGCAGCATACTGGTGTGGTGTTCTACGCCAATTACGGTACCGAAAGCGCGAAATCAGAAATCAGTACCATTGGTTTGGGCTCATTGGCAGGCGTTATTTTATTGGTGTGGCTGACATTTCGTAGTGCGCTACCACTTGCCTTATCTTTACTCTCAATCAGTACAGGATTATTGGTTGCACTGGCAAGCACTGTCGCTATCTTTGGTAAGGTGCATCTATTCAGCTTGGTGTTTGGCGCTAGCTTGATTGGCGTATCCATCGATTACTCTTTTCACTATCTCACTGACCGTTTGGCCGCAGGAAGCCACTGGCAGAGCGATAAAGGCCTAAAGCATATTTTCATTGCCATCACTCTAGGTTTAATCACCAGCTTAATCGGATACTTAGGGCTACTGGTTGCGCCATTCCCAGGCTTGCAGCAACTGGCTCTGTTTTCGTCGATTGGACTGATCGCAGCTTACGCCAGTGTGGTGTGCTGGTACCCCGTTTTAGCGGTAAAACCAGGCCAAGAGCGCCCTCTTCCCCTGTCGAAACTTTGGCATACTTGGTTAAGCCTTTGGAGCAACCAAAAATTTAGAATTGGCTTACCGTTAACAGTGACTGTCGTTAGCTTGATGTCACTCAGTCAAATTCGTTACGACGACGATATTCGCCAGCTTCAGGCTATGCCCGAACAACTCAAACAACAAGAGCAAGCCATTACTGAGATATCAGGGTTAGGCAGTGGTCAAAATATGCTTTTGGTCACAGCTCAGAGCGACCAAAAGCTACTCAAAAAATTGACAGAAATCACCACAAGCTTAGATTCGCTGGTCAATAGCCAAGGTATATCCGGGTATCGCAGCATCAATCAACACTTGTTAAGTAAACAAGAACAGCATGATAACTATCAGTTGGTTGAACAACTCTATAGTCAACAAAGCCATATATTACAAAGCTCTCTCGGTTGGTCTACGTTTCCAGAACTACCAAAATTCGAACCAATCACGGTATCTGGATTTTTGGAGTCTCCAGTCTCAGAGCCTGTTCGACCACTTTGGTTAAAACCTATCGACGGGCAAGCAGCGTCGGTCATTTTGATAAAAGACGTCACTGATGCTGAGCTGTTCTCACAGTGGTTGGAGTCAGATTTTGCTCAGAAGCAAGGTGTGAAACACCTCAATAAAGCGGATGAAATCTCCTCTCTTTTTGCTGAGTACCGCGTCAAGATTACCGAGCTGTTATTGATAGCATTGGCAGCTATTGGCATGCTGTTAGGCTGGCGCTATGGTGTGAAGCAAAGCCTGTTAATGCTGTTGCCTTCATTGATTGCAGGCGTAGCAGGTTTGGCGGTCACGGGCATTTTAGGCTCGACACTGAACCTATTTAACCTGCTTGGTTTGATTCTGATTTTAGGGATTGGCATAGACTACACCCTATTCTTTGCTGAGCAAAAGAAATCGCTGAGCACCTTATTAGCGATCACCTTGTCAGGTCTCACAACACTACTTTCATTCGGCTTACTGTCGCTGAGCCAGACTCATGCTATTCATAGCTTCGGGGTGACGGTTCTGACAGGGATCTTTGTCGCTTGGCTGCTTTCTCCACTCGCGATCAACAGTAGTAAAAACGTAGAAGGACCAATTACTCGAGAGGCTTTTAGATGATCCAGACATTAAAGGTAACCTTCGCCATACTAGTGGGCATTCTAATGAGTGCCTGCTCGATGGTTTCTCAGCAGCCAAGTGGTGCGAGCGTGTCTATCGATCAAGACACCGATCTAGCACTACCACTGCCAGCTGAACTGGGATACTCATTAACAGCCAGTCAGTTGATTAGCGCTACGTGGGAAAATGATACACAGCAGCTTCCGGTTCAAGTCGAAGTCACACCAGGTAAAGTGGTTTTGGCGGGGTTCTCCTCTTGGGGTACTCGCATTCTATCGCTGCAATACCAGAATCAAGTAATTGATACGCAGGTTTTGTCTGGGCTTGGCGCAACTTTGCCACAACCTGAACAGGTGCTATTTAATTTAATGCTTACCTTATGGCCGGCTGAAGCATGGGCTCAGCCTTTACAAAGCATAGGTTGGCACCTAGTCGATACCGACAAAACAAGAACCGTATTTGATGAAAACCAACAGGCAATCATTCAAATTGATTACCAAACAGATCCTGGTACACACAAAACGGCAGGCGACATTGTTTTCAAACATTTGACCCTGGGCTACAACATCACCATACAAACGTTGAACTCAACGATTGTCGACAATCCAAGTAAGAGTTGAACACTATGCCTATTTACATCCAAGACTGTGGTTTCCACTCAGCGCTAGGCTCAGAGATTGCCGATATTCATGGCTGTCTAAAAGACGAGCGTGAATCAAATATGGTCGAAGTGCACGATATGCTGAACGATGGTAAACACACTGTCGTTGGTCAGATCGCGGGTGAGCTGCCACCGATTCCTTCAGATCTTACGCAATACGCCACTCGCAACAATCAACTGGCGCTGTCGGCTCTTCACCAAATTGAAGATTCTATCGAGCAAGCCAAATCTCAGTTTGGCGCAGATAGAATTGCAGTGGTTATCGGCACCAGTACTTCGGGAATTTCGGACGGTGAATCCGCTTTTAAACACAAACTCGACCAAGGTTCTTTTCCCGAGAATTATCACTACTCAAAACAAGAGCTAGGGAACACTTCCGAATTCGTTAGCCAGTATTGCGCATTAACGGGGCCAAACTACGTCATATCTACGGCTTGCTCATCCAGTGGCCGCGTATTTCTGACCGCCCAGCGCTTATTAGATTCAGGTATGGCTGATGCCGTGTTAGTGGGTGGTGTGGATACATTGTGTAAGCTGACACTCAATGGTTTCCACGGTCTTGAAGCACTCTCAACAACACATTGTAAGCCATTTAGTGCAACCCGAGAAGGTATCAACATAGGAGAAGCAGCGGCATTTATGTTGCTCAGCAAAACAAAGTTAGCCGGTGTTAATGCAGCACAAGACACGTCAAACATTGCCTTATTGGGCTGTGGGGACAGCTCTGATGCACACCACATTTCAGCGCCTCACCCTGAAGGCAATGGTGCTGAACAAGCAATGAAAAAAGCGTTACATTCTGCACAGTTAAACGCAGAAGACATTGGTTATATCAATGCACATGGTACAGCAACGCCACTCAATGACTCGATGGAAAGTAAAGCCATTCATCGTATTTTTGCAAACAAGGTTCCCGTCAGTTCTACCAAACCGCTGACCGGGCATACTCTAGGCGCAGCAAGTGCGATTGAGGCTGCAATTGCGTGGCATATTTTGAAATATGACTTACCGCTTCCCTTACAAAAATGTCAGGATAAAGCTGAAGATATTGAGATTGATTTGGTAAACTGTTCACAGAAACTTAAAGCAAAGAACATCTTAAGCAACTCGTTTGCTTTTGGTGGCAACAACATTAGCCTGATTTTTGGTGTAGTAAATGACTGATATCCCTTCTGTAGACCAACTTCTCCCTCACGATGATCCGATGATATTAATCGATCGTGCTATCAGCGTAGAGGCGTTGTCGATCCACTGTCAGGTCGATATTGGTGACCATAATCTGTTCTTTGACGCCGAATCTCAAACGGTACCAGCATATGTTGGAATCGAGTTTATGGCGCAGTCTGTAGCGGCATGGTCTGGATATCACGCACTTAAAAACGGCACCACGCCCCCAATCGGATTCTTACTCGGCTCTCGTCGCTATAAATCACTGTGTGATGAGTTTACTCAAGGTCAGACCCTTGATATCTACGCCGAACAGATGATGGAAGACAGCGGTATGGCTGTGTTTACCGCAAGAGTCGAAGACCGAGGTGAGTTAGTGGCTCAATGCCAACTCAACGTCTACGTGCCGACCGAACAAAAATTACAAGAAATGAAAACTAGGAGCCCATCATGAGCCGTCAGGTTTTAGTCACTGGTGCCAGTAAAGGTATTGGTAAAGCGATCGCTATTCAACTCGCGAAAGACGGGTTTGAAATCGCCGTTCATTACATGGGTGACAAGCAAGGTGCTGAAGAGACGCTAAAGTCGATCACCGAACTGGGTGGCGCTGGACGTCTTATTCAATTTGATATCAGCAAACGAAGCGAGTGTCGCGAAAAGCTTGAGTCTGATATCGCTGAACATGGTGCTTACTATGGTGTAGTGAACAACGCGGGCATTACTCGTGACACTGCATTCCCCGCGATGACGGAAGAAGAGTGGGATGGTGTGATCCATACCAACCTAGATAGCTTCTACAACGTACTTCACCCTTGTGTAATGCCTATGGTTCAAAAGCGTAAAGGTGGCCGTATCGTCACTCTAGCGTCGGTATCCGGCATTATGGGTAACCGTGGTCAAACTAACTATGCTGCAGCAAAAGCGGGGGTGATTGGCGCAACTAAGTCTCTTGCTCTAGAACTCGCAAAACGCAAGATCACGGTAAACTGTGTCGCTCCTGGCTTAATTGACACAGGTATGGTTGACGAGCACGTGAAAGATCATGCACTTCCTCAAGTACCACTGCGCCGTATGGGTGAGCCGGAAGAAGTAGCCGGCCTAGTCAGCTACCTAATGTCTGATATTGCAGGCTACGTAACTCGCCAAGTGATTTCAGTAAATGGAGGCTTAGTATGACCCGCCGCGTTGTTGTAACTGGAATGTCTGGTGTTACTGCTTTTGGTAACGACTGGCAACAGATAGAGCCTAAGCTAAAGGCCTGTGAAAATGCGACTCAATATATGCCAAGCTTCGAGCAATATGATGGTCTCAACACAAAACTTGCCGCGCCTATTGATGACTTCCAACTGCCTAAACACTACAAGCGTAAGCAAGTGCGTGGCATGGGCCGTGTATCACGCCTAGCTACCGTTGCGACTGAGAATGCATTGGAGCAAGCCGGCTTAATTGGTCACGATGTATTGACCAATGGCGAAACTGGTATCGCTTACGGCTCTTCAACTGGCAGTACCGATGCGGTTGGTGCTTTCGGAGTAATGCTGAACGAGAAGTCGACACGAGCAATCACAGCAACCACTTACGTTCAAATGATGCCACACACAGCCGCGGTAAACGTAGGTCTGTTCTTTGGTCTGCGTGGCCGCGTGATTCCCACCAGCAGCGCCTGTACTTCAGGAAGCCAAGCCATTGGTTACGCCTATGAAGCGATCAAGCATGGTTACCAAACCGTAATGGTTGCCGGTGGTGGTGAAGAGTTATGCCCAACTGAGTCTGCCGTTTTCGATACCCTTTTCGCTACCAGTTTAAAAAACGACACACCCAAGAAATCCCCTAGCCCATACGACAGCGAGCGTGATGGCTTGGTTATCGGCGAAGGCGCTGGAACCCTGATCCTTGAAGAGTACGAACATGCTGTTGCTCGTGGCGCAAAGATCTACGCAGAAATCATAGGTTTTGCGAGCAACTGTGATGCGGCTCATGTGACTCAACCTCAGATGGAAACCATGCAAATCTGTATGGAGAAAGCATTGAGAGACGCACAACTTCCAGCTGAGAAGATTGGCTATGTTTCTGCGCACGGTACTGCGACTGAAAAAGGTGATATTGCAGAGAGTAACGCGACAGCGAATATCTTTGGTGAAGTACCAATCAGCTCTCTTAAGAGTTACTTTGGCCATACGCTTGGTGCATGTGGTGCAATTGAAGCGTGGCTCAGCCTAGAGATGATGCATAGCGGTTGGTTCAGCCCAACCCTAAACCTTAAGAATGTCGATGAACAGTGCGGCAAGCTCGATTACATCACGGGCTCAGGTCGCGAATTGGATGTTGAATACTTGATGAGCAACAACTTTGCTTTTGGTGGAATCAACACCTCTATCATCTTCAAGAAAGTCTAAGCTTAGCTACATAAAACGCTAAGTAAATAAAAAGGTTCATCGCGGAT